>CAYUUH010000006.1:0-16741 GCA_964447855.1 uncultured Methanosarcinales archaeon
CATTTGGCTGCTTTCCGATCGGCACTGACGCGAACGCTCAACAATTACGCCGAGCGTTCGGGGATGCTGAAGAAGGAGAAGGTAATCAGCATAAAACTTAGTGAACGTGAGGAAAGGCAGCAAAAAGACGAATTAAAGATAATAACAATACAATGAACAGTAAGATACAGCTTAGGGCAAAATCGAAAACAATTGAGCCTGTACTGCGCATAGGCAAGAACGGGCTGACTGAGGGCATGATTAATGAGATTAAGCTCCAGCTGAAGAAAAGGAAGTTGATAAAAATCAAGTTGTTGAAAAGTTTCGTGCAGGATAAAGACAAAAAATTGCTTGTACAGGAAATAGCACATTCCACAAATTCAGAAATAATAGAATCAGTAGGTTTCATACTCGTACTTCACAAACAATGAAAGACCCTAAGGACGTATTCAAGGAAGCTGGATGGAAACAAGAGGAGTCTGAAGAAGGCCGTGCTGTAGGCAGCGAAAAGGCCCAGATAATCAAGACAGATTATCCTTCGCCCTCAGGAAGATATCGGCTTTATGTTGAAGGGTTTAACATATCGATTGAAGAGCCTTACTTCTGGGTTCTTGACTATTTGAAATACATGTGGGGGTTCCCATATATAGATAAGATTGTGGACTTGTTTGCAGCAGCTGAGAATTCAGCTTTCTTTGGAGTTTCACAGCAAAGGATTGGGCTGCAGCAGGACAAGGTAAGCCAGTATCTTGCAACTATTGGAAAGATGGTTAAGGAATTGTTCCAGCTTGTCAGGGAGCTTAGAGTTCTTGACGAAAGGCTAGGATATTATCATGACTCTTTTACAATGAGCAAATCTGCAGAGAGCGCAGAGATAACCCTCAAGGGAATATGGATAGATATGGTCGAGCAGGGCGCAAAGAACCCTGCATCAGTATATGGAATGGCTCGGGAAGTTCAGTTTACAACACTACCAGACCTATTCTTCAGCACCCATCCGAAAAAAGAAGAAGATGTTGATGAGGTAGTTGACCGCGAAAGGGCGCAGTTTAATCGAAAGGTCAGGGAAGTACTAAAAAGAAAGCTGAGGTCTTTCCTTGCATGGAAGATCCATACATTTGAGGAGCTTAAGACAAGAAGGATTTTCACGCTGAAATACCTAAGGCAGCATTACGAGATTATCAAGATGTATATGACCTGGGTAAAGCCTTACTTAAAGAATATCCAGAGGCTCCATATGGACACATCCAGGATGGATACTGCCGATATGCTCGCTGCATTTGAGACATCCATGATTGAAGTAGAGATTCTTGCAAGAAAGCCCCAGAGCAAAGTAGTCTATGGCGGCGAAGAAACCAATGTTAATCAGTGCATATTAGTTCATTTCCTTTTCAGGACAAGACCAGAGATGAGCTACCAGCAGGAAGGCTATCAGAGAGGTCCAATCCACGTTGGAAGAGTGATGATGAACTTCAGGGCTTATGCTTGGACAGATAAAGAGATAAATCTATACAAGAAGTACAAGGAGCTTGAAGACTTCAAGCTCATGGGGATTATAGACTCTTCAGTTAAGGCTGCTATGGATGCTCTTGGTGACGAGTTGTTAAGGTATCTTGAGCAGGCCGGTGATATTGTTGCGAAAAAAGAAACAAAAAAAGAAGTAAAGCTGCCTTCAGCAGTTTCTCCATATAAATCAGTCTTTGGAGGATTCAAGGAGATGTTCTCATCAGCATCAAAGGCCTCAGGCCCAAGGAAACCAACTTCAAATGAAGAGTTCAAGCTTTCTGTCGCAAAGAAAAAGGCTTCAGGAGATGCAAAATCAAGCATGTGGAACATTTATCATCATTTCAAGAAACACCATGCTATGTTAAACTGGTAAAATGGCAAAAGACGAGATGGACGAACTAAAGAAGCTGTCTCCGCAGGACAGGCTTAAGAAGCTGAAGGAGATAGAGGACCGCAATAAAAAGGAAATCCAGGAAGCTCAGAAGCTTATGAAGCAGAGTGAGGCAGAGCTTGAAGAGGAAGAGAAAACCAAAAAGCAACTGCCATTGCCCCAGTTAAGGTCCATAGACGACTCTAATCTTTTTGGGAAAGGGACTCAGGAAGATGACATGCTTGCTACAAAGCAGTTCAAGCAGATTAGGCGCGGAAAGAAAGAAGAAGAGCTTGAAGAGCAGGTTGAAGAAAAAGGCGGCGCTCTCGAGAACACAGTTAGCAGAGAAAGAGAGTGGCTGAAAGAAGAGCATGAGCAGGCAGCCATGTACACGGCATCAATGCCTCAGAGGCAGCAGCGTTATCAGTCAAACCTTACAAGGGAGCTTTCAGAAGGCACAGCCCGTGATATTTATAAGATGATTAGTGAGGTATACTCTGAAGCAAAAGAATCTGGTTATGTAAGTTCAGAACAGATGTCAAGAATAAACGCAGCAAGCGAAGCCGCGCTATCAAAGCTTGACGCGATGGTCAGCGGAGATTACCAGGCTTCAAAGCAGGCAACAGATGCACTAGTCGCAAGCGCTCGAATGGCAAAAGCAATGAAAGACTTATACAAGGCATGATTATAAGATCATAATAATTTAAGGTGAACAATAATGCAATTTTACACATACCACCCAATGGTTGATTACTTCAACTCAATGGACCCCGAAACCTATAAAGGCGGAGGTCCTGTCGATTTAGGAATCCAGGATATTGGTATGTCTGCTCCTCTTGGAATTTCTGCAGGAAATGTACAGGGAATATATTCAAAGATAAGGATGGGCACTGGAAACATAGAGCTTGCTTTCCCAGGAGCAATAAGGGGACAAAGGCAGGCGCATACTCCAGGTATGTATGGTGAAGACCAAAGGCAGGCAATAAGAGAAATGGGAGCAATCAATGAGGTTAAGTTTACAACCCACGCAAGCTACGGAATCTATGGTTTAGCAGGGTTTACAGGAGATAATCCATATAATGTATGGTTCCAGCGTGAGCAAAGGAAGCAAGCAGTAGACGAAATAAAGCGTGCAATCGAGTTCGCAAGGGACACAGCCGGCGGCGGTTCAGTTGTAGTGCATACTGGAGAAGTTGACAGGCCATTGACAGAGCAGCCATGGAACTATGGGCCTGATGGAAAGCCATTATTCAAGGGATATGAAGAAGAGGCAGAAACAACAAGGATGAGAGTTGTTGACGAGCGTTCTGGCCAGGTACATCAGGTCAGGAAGAACCAGCGTGTTGCAAGGCCTAAATGGCTTACAGCAGGGCTTCATGAGCAGGGCGGGAACAGGCAGGGAGTGGATATTAACGGAAATCCTACTTATATAGGCAAAGATGATTATGTTGATTATATGGGAAGGAAGATTCCAGAAGACTCGTGGTTTGACCCTGAAAAAGGAAGGGTTCCCGTTTACAATAAAGATTCCGGAAGATTCGAGAACGAGCTCTACAGCTGGAACGAGATAGAGCAGGAAACCCAGAGAAGAAATGACTGGCTTGCAAAGCAAAAAGGATTGACTATAGATCAGCTTAGTCCTGAAGAGAAGTTCACTCCTGAAGAAATATATCTTCGTTCAACAATGGAAACGAATGAAGGCCACTCCCGTGGATGGGCTCTTTCATATGCTCAGCATACAGCTGATGAGCTTAAGCAATTAAGTGGGCTGAGAAAGGCTATGGAGTATTATAAAAGAATTGAATCGCAGGTTCCTGAGGACGAAGCGTGGAGGATAATGAAGAATGACCCTATATTCAGGACCCAGGCTCTTAACGAACTTATACCAGCCAAACCAAGAAAGCCTACAGAGATATTATCCGAAGCAATAAGGGCAACTGAAAGAGGCCTTGAATTCTCTAGACAAGCTTCAGCTTCGCAGCAGCTCCAGGCAGAGGACTCTGCAGAAACTCAAAGATACTTAGTCAGTGCAGACAAATATGCAGTGAGGGAAGCAACAAAGTCCTATGCAGAGGCTGCAATCCATGCAATGGACTGCACGAAAAATCCAAAGAACCCATTGGTAATTACTATGGAGAACATTTTTCCTGAAAGGTATGGAGGTCATCCAGAAGAACTTAGGCACCTTATCTATAAATCCAGGGATGAAATGGTAAGAAGGCTTTCAAGCAGAACTATAGAAGACCCTGCTGGAAGAAGATACACCAAGGAAGAGGCAGAACAGCTCGGGAACCCAAATCTTTTTGGAAAGATAAGGCAGATAGATAATCCATATTATAGGGGGATGAACCCAGAGGAAGCCAGGGAAAAGGCTGAGACCCATATAAAAGCTACACTTGATACAGGCCACTTAAACACTTGGAGGAAATTCTGGCAGGATGATAATAATAAATCTCCTCAAGAGAATGATCAGGCTTTCCAGAAGTGGATGCTCGGCCAGGTTGAACAGCTTGCAAAAGAGAAACTAATAGGCAATGTACATCTTACGGATAATTTTGGCTACCAGGATGACCACTTAGCTCCTGGGCAGGGAAGCACCCCAAACAAAGAGATAGTCAGGATACTGCAAAAACACGGTTATAACAAGGCATGGACAGTAGAGCCTGGCGCAGATGCATCAACAGACCAGTCAGACTTCCACGGATTGATGAAGACCTGGAGACACTTTGGAAGCTCAATCTATGGTTCAGGCATGAGGATTGGGGCTCCCCAGACATGGACAGACGTCCATTACTCTTATTTTGGCCAGGGCCAGCCGCCATACTATGTGTTTGGCTCATATTCTCCATCAAACGAGTGGACCTTATGGTCTGCAATGCCAATGGAATAAAATGAAACCAGACTCTAGATTTTCAGAGATAAATAGTAAGTACCAGGAATACTATAATTCGCTGATGAAACAGGGGAGGCTTCCTGTTAAAGATACAGGAATAGGTTTCTGGGGCCCTTCAGTCTCAAGCGAGGTTTATGAGGCATTCAAAAAACTAGGTCTCAGCAAATGCAAAAGCTTTGTGGACCTTGGCAGCGGCGATGGAAAGGTAACTCTGCTTGCAGCGCTTTTCTGCAAGAGCGCACTCGGTATAGAGTATGATAAAGAGCTCCATGAGAAAGCCATTGATATCAAAGGCAGCCTTACAGTTAACAATGCAGATTTTGTCAAAGGCAACTTTATGAATCATGATTTATCCAGATATGATACAATATTCTGCGCTCCGGACAAGCCAATGGAACGCGGCCTGGGAGCAAAGCTTGAGAAAGAGCTTAATGGAAACCTCATTGTCCAGGGTCATCACTTTCATCCGCTAAACCTTAAGAAGAAAAAGTCAGTCAAGGTTAATGATATGCTGTTTACAGTCTACTCAAAGTGAGTTCTAAATCAGTCAAATACCATAATTCCTACATCTTCACCTTTAATCTCTATCCTTCCAGCTTTTATACAGTTCTTTCCGACAATCTTAATACTCTTTGATTTTTTAAGATATTCATAGAGCTGGTTGTTTACAGATGACATTACTCCTTCATAACTGATTTTATTCTTATCTATCTTGGGATTCCTTAACAAGAAGATTCCTTTAGAGGTGGTGTATATCACAACACCCTTTAACATACCCTGTGCAATCTGGCCTAGCTCAGGAGACAACTCCTCCAACAGCTTAAGGTTATTCTTAGCTATCTCTATTGATGCTTGACAGTTGAAATTGCATGGAAAATGACTAAGCAGGCTTATGTCCATGTGCCTTATAGCGATGTTAGTGTAGAATGGGAACTCAAAACCATCCGAGTTCTTTAGGGCAGGAAGTACATAATCATTATTCTTCTTTGATTCTACCTGGAAGTTTCCCTCGAAGAACCTGCAGCAGCACTCAGGGTAACCAAGCAGCCTGCCGAGCTCTTTATGGTTAAGCTCAGACTCATGTTTCTTTGCCTGTTTAGCAAGCTCTAAGTCCTTGGATATATACACAAAGAAATCACCTTTATCTTTTGAGTCTGCGTTTAATATGACGCCTTTATTGCTATACCTATTAACATCAATGCTTTTGCTTATTTTATTGTCCGAGAACGCAAGAGCCAATCCTCTGTCTTCAAGAAACTCCCTTGTGGACTCAACCTCATCCTCTGGCACGATTATCCTGGAAACAGGCTTTAGCCCTTTGATTACCTGGAGCATATCCATAGATTTTGTCAGCGAACTAAAAAATGCCAAAAATTCATCAAGCATAATACCATTATCCCCTAGCGTGTATTAATATTTTGCCTTTCCTTTGTACCATTAGCAAATAGTCATAAACCTTTATAAACATTCATAGGCATTACTCTAACAGAATGGTGAAATTTGATATTCCTAGAAAGGAGAATCCCAACATTAAGAATTATCCTGATGACGACCTAAAAATAGCTTACAAGTTCAGCAGCGATATGAGCGACGAGCTTGGAACGTTTCTTAAGGGCATAGTACTTTTTGGCAGCGCTGCACGCAAGACAAAGCACCCTTCAGGGGACATAGACCTTCTTGTAGTTATAGACGACCTTGCAGTAAATATCACTCAGGACGTCGTAGAGGCTTATAGAGTAATTGTGCAGAAGATAATCGCCAGAGTATCCAAAAGGATTCATGTAACTTCCCTTAGATTTACAACATTCTGGGAGTATGTGAGGAGCGGAGATCCTGTTGCAATAAATATGCTGAGAGACGGAGTAGCTATAATTGACACAGGATTCTTTGACCCATTGCAATCTTTGCTTAAGAGGGGAAGGATAAGGCCTACTCCTGAGAGCATATGGACTTATTTCATAAGGGCCCCAAACACGCTGCACAACTCAAAATGGCATATAATGCAGGCTACCCTGGACCTTTATTGGGCTGTCATTGATTCAAGCCATGCTGCTTTGATGAAAATAGGAGAGATTCCGCCAACACCTGAGCATGTTGCAGACTTGCTTGAGGCAAAATTGGTGTCAAAAAAGCTCCTTGAAAAGAAATATGTGAATACCATGAGGGACTTTTACAAGCTTATGAAGCTTATAACCCATAGAGAGATAAAAGAGATAAAAGGCGCAGAATTCGACCAGTACCACAAGCAGGCAACCGAGTACGTAGAAAGAATGAGAAACCTTGTTGAAGGCCAGCTTTAAATTATTCTACTGAAATTATTTCTTTGAAAGGATTAAGACTGCTCCGATTCCATATACAACTAAACCTAGTGCAATAACAGTTCCTATTGTAAGAACCATAAGATATTCATCGCTTTCTTTAAACGAAATCTTAGAGGCCTTTGTTTGAACACTAGTTGAAGGGAAAGTGAACAATTGCGATGCTTCTGCCTGGGATACTACATTTACATCAACCTTGTCTTCCTTCTGTTGTATCTGTGTGCATGCTCCTACATTCAAGTCAACAGTCTCAGACGCAATAAGGTCATTCCCGTCTCTATAAACCTTGATATCAATAGGATAAGTGCCAACTCCTGTGTTGTCTGGTACGTTTATCTGCAATCTCTTGTCATATGTGCTGTCTTCGTCTGAACCTGATTCAAGCTCAATGTCTTTGTATTCCAGATTTATTCCAAGCTGGCTGTTCTTTATCTGTATGGTTACGTCATCTTCGTCCTTGCTTCCGATATTTACAACTTCAAGGTCAAGGGACGCATAACCAGTGCATGTGACTGTGGAAGGCGTGATTCTTGTATCATATATCATTATGTCATGTGACTCTTTGTCAACTTCAAGGTAAATAGACCATTCCACTTCATGGTCTTCTCCGTTTTCATCTTCACCTTCTGCCCTGATAATCACTTCATAGGTGTCTTCCTCTACAAGAATTGGCAGCTTAAAGTTTAGAGTGACTTTATTATCATCTCCATTGTCCAAGTTAAACTCATCACTCTCTTCTTCAAGATCATCTCCTTCATCAATATCTTTGATTTGTATTGTAACTACAACATCATCTATATCAGTCTTGTCCGTAAATAAGCTGTCCACCTTTACTGAGAACTCTATCTCTGATAATGGCTTTGCCTCTTCTCCGATAGTATCTCCATTTTCTAGGTTTTTGTCAGATTCTCCATCGACCTTGATATCCAGGTCAGTTATAGCAAGCATGCTTTGTCCAGGTATATATCCTGTTTCAGTAACATATAATGTGTAGCTTTGTGTTGTGTTGCTTATTCCGTCTGATGCTGCTACAACAACAGAATAGTTGCCTATAACGCTTGGTATCCAGTCAATCAATCCAGTAGTCGGATTAATATTCATTCCTGGAGGGTTTGCAGCTAGGCTGAATGTAATTGTGTCATAATCTGGGTCAGTAGCAGTAACCTGGTAATTGTATGCAGTGTTGACCTTAGCTCCAATGACTGGGCTTGATGTAATCTCAGGCGCATAATTAGTTGTTGCAGATGTCACCCAGAATATTGTGAAGTGGTCTGCATAAAATGATAGTGTTGAGCCGTCATAAGTTATATTTGAGCATACTGTTGAAGGGCATACCTGGCTTCCGCTTAGCTGGAATCCCTGGTTATAGTATATAACTGGGGTTTCTGTGTGGGTAAGGCCATAAAGTGTGATTAATGCAGGTTTCCTTAATGAAGGGAAGTTGTTGGTGTCTATTCCGATTATCCCTGATGCAATATTTATGTATCTGTCAACATCAACAATATTGCTTAAGTCTATTCCTTGATTTCCAAAATCAATCCTTCCATATGCGTTCTGAATTGTAACTGGGCTTGCATTTGCAACCTGCTGTGAGTTGAACTGGCTTATTGTTCCAGTATACTGTGATGTAATCGGGACATCGCTTGTTGTCAATGTCCATGACCTTGAAACATCTACTGTTCCGTCGCTGACAACAACTGTTACATTGTAAGTATGAACTCCTGCCTGGTTTGCGTTGAATGTATATGAGTCTCCATTTAATTGGTATACTCCATCTAAGAACCATTGAGCAACCAATTCATCGACATCTCTGTCCGATGCGGTTATTAAGAATGCCTGCGAGCCGTCTTCAGTTATCTTTGGGTTGAAGTTTGGCTGGTAGCTCTCTATAACCGGAGCGTAATTTATCCCGTTTACTTTGATATTGATTGTTTTAGAGTCGCTGCTTCCGTTTAAGTCAGTTACTTTAAACTCAACAGAATGGTTTCCTACATCAGCATCTGAAGGAATCCACGTTACTTCAGCAGCCAATGGGCCTATCTTGTTTACGCTTATTCCTGTCTTGTTTGAGCTGAATGTTAAAACATCTCCCTGGCCGATATCTGCGTCCTGGGCATTTATTGTAAACTGCAATCCTGAGCCTTCGTTTACCTGCTTGTCTCCAATTGGGTTTAATACTGGAGCATGATTCTGGAAGTTTGCAAGATTAACTTGTATGTTCTTCTGAGGAACTCCGTCAGCAGTCACTATAATCTGTCCTGTGTAATTTCCCTGGCTTACTGAGCCTGGAACATTAACTGTAATGTTAAATGATGTGCTTGAGCCTGCTGCTATTGTGCTTGAATATTGGCTTATTGTCACCCAGTCAGAAGGCAATGTTCCTGGCGCATAAATTATATTCAGGTTACCTAAATCAGCGTTTCCGCTTGAGTTGATAGGAACATTAACTGCCATGCTTGAGCCCTGGATTAATGCAATTGATACAGTATCCTGCACTTCCATAACATATGTTGGGTCTATTGTTATTGTGCTTTCTACCTGTGCTTCCAATCTCTGCTCAGTGAGGCTGTTGTCAGTCCAGTTTGCATCCCATGATGGGAAATAGTCTCCTGGAGCAGTTCCGCCTATGATTGTAAGGTTAAATACAGCTGTACATGTCTCGCTTGAGCCCAAAGAGGTTTGGTTGCATGCAACTGCTGTTGACTGAGGGACAGCAACATTTCCTGCTGATTCAAGTATAACTGTTGGATTGTAAACTGTATTGTTTCCGTTGTTTGTGAGGTATGCACTGACTAATATATTCTCAATATCTTCCTGGGTAAGCCCAGTTACAGTTACATCATCTACACTGAGCATTACTGAAGTGTTGCTCTTTGTCGTGAAGTTAATCGGCTCTGATATCCCTGTCAGGTTCCTGTTGTCTGTTGCCTGGAAGAACAGCTGGAAGTCATCCTGCACATCAGCCTGAAGATTGTCGCAGGTATAATTATCTCCGACTTTTATTGTTGAGCTTGTATTATATATTGTTCCTGCAGTGTTGTTAAGTATGCATATCACACCTTCTACAAAGCCGTCATCTGTGACAGTTGCAGAACCAAGGATATTTGCGTTAGGCGCAACATATCCTCTCTGATTTTGGTTTAGTATTGTTAAGTTGCTGAATACCGGAGGAACGCTGTTTGTTGGCGTTATTGTTATCTCATAATTGCTGTTGTCATCCACGGTTATTACTATTGATTCAGAGTTTCCGTTGTCCGTTGCGTTGATTATATAATTATTATAATCTATTGTGTCAGTCTCATTGATTACATAGCTTGTTAAGTTAAGGACAGCATCTCCATTTGCATCTGTTATAGCGCTTCCCCCATAGTTTCCAAAGCCGTCTGTTGCAGTTACTGTTGCTCCCGTAACAGGATTATTGTACTTGTCTTCTACATGGATTCCAGTTTTGTATTGGACTGTGATGTTTGCGGAATCTCCTGAAATATGGCTAGTTGCATATGTGGTGTTTATCAGCACGAGGGTTGATGACCTCAAATCAATATTCTCAAGGTAAGAGTCTTCTACAACCACACTTGAATAGCTGCCAATTTGAAGTTCTTTAGTAACATTTACATTTTTTATATAGTTATTATTTGAGTTAACTTCTCCAAAGGCTAAGTATTGAATTTCTGTAGGCCCTATAAACTGCGTGTTGTTTGAGCCTCCAAAAAGTACCACCGATTCCCCAATAAATGTGTTCTCCTTAAATAAAGAGTTGTTATTCGCTCCCCAAATAATGAACGAATTCTCCATTGAGTTTCCGCTAAATAATGGGTTGTCAGAGAAATATACTTCTATAGTAGTATTGTAAAACGAGTTGTTTTCATAAGCAAGATTATCGCAGTAATCAATTGATGGGAAGCTTTCGTTAAAGTTGATATTCTTTATTACAACATTGTCTGAGTAAGCAACCATAAGCTTTCCAAAGCCAGTTATGCCATCTAGAACTAATCCAGTCATATCGTAATAATACAATATCGGTTTTCCGTTAATAGTGTTGCTTGAATCTATGCTGTTATTATACCCTTCTTCCACATAGCTGTGCATCTCAAAGTTATCTGCCATTTCAAAGCTGTTGTTCACAATTATATTGTTTGAGCTGTCCATTAAGCTAATTCGTCCGTTGTTTATGAATGTATTGTTGGCTATCAGGCTGTTATTAACATTCGTTAGCGAAACAGAGAGATCATCAATTATACAGTCTTTTACTGCGATATTATCTGCGTTGTATGCGCGGATAAATGAACCCCTGAAGCTGCTTATAATTGCGCCATTACAGTCAAGTATAACCTCGCTAGTCTCCATGGTGAACAAGGGGTATCCTGGGGATCCAACATCATAGCTAATGTTATAGCTTCCAGCACAAACAATCGTATCCCTTACAACATAAGTTCCTTCGTGAGGAACAGTACAGTTTCCGTTCTCAGCATTAGGTGTTGGATATGTCCAGTTGACAATAGATAAGCCCCCATCAGTGTCTCTTCCTATAGAAACATCATTTCCAGGGTCATAAAGATAGGTTATAGAGTCAACGATATTGTTAAGGGAATCCCTTAGCCTAGCCATATCTCCGCCATTGTTAAGCCCTAATGTGCCGTATATGGTGATAAACTCTCCAGCTTCAATAAAGGAATCCTGGGGGAAGGTGTACCTTGTCCCTACAGCATCAGCTATAGTCCATCCAGATATGTTTACAGCAGAAGTTCCGTTGTTATATACCTCAACCCATTCATCATCTGTCTCGCTTATAATGCTGTTAGCGTCCCAGTCAATAGTGCCTGGATTCGGTAAGAACTCGTTAATCACTACTGCAGATGCAGATATGCTGCATATAGCAAGTATTACGGCAAATAGTATCAGTATTTTTTTCACTTAAACATGCCCCCAACGTTATTGTCTTTAGGTGGGAGTAATTGGATATCCTTTTTAAAGCTTTCTGTCATTTCATTATTCTAGAGTAGTTACACAGAAAGAGAGCATTTTACTACAGTTCAAGATAAATCCGATAGGAACCAGAATGAAAAAATAGAGAAAAATATAGAAAAAAGATGAAACCTGATTATAGGTTTCTCTTCATCAAAGTCTTTGTTATAAGCACTATAAGCACAACAATGCCGATAACATTAATCAAAACCAATACGAACACATAAGCCGGGGTATCACTGAATGACATCTCTGTTGATGTCTGGTCAGCCTGCGTGATTATTGGCGGGTTGATTATTGTAGGTGTTGTTGGCGTTGTAGTTGTAGGAGTAGTTGTGGTTGTAGTTGTCGTGGTAGGTGTGGTTGTTGTTGGCGTTGTAGTTGTAGGCGTAGTTGTGGTTGTAGTCTGAGTGCACTTCTCAACAACAAGGTCTACGCTGTCAGTATCGCTTAGTTTGGTTGTGCCATAAAATGTTTTTACAACGATTGAATAAGTTCCTGGAGCGATGTTGTCATTTAGCGCTAGGTCAAAGTTATTCTCATATACATTGTCTCCGCCTAGGTCTGTCTCAAGCTCGATATCTTTTTCTTCAACATCAATCCCTAGTGAAGGGCTTGTTATCTCAAGGACAACCTCATCTTCATCCCTGTCTCCAAGGTTCATTATCTCAACATCAAGGGAAACACTGTCTTCGCATTTTACAGTTGAAGGGGAAAGGTCCATCTGCTTTATATATACGAAATGTGACTCTTTCTTTACCTCAAGTTCTAGTTCCCATTCAATCTCATGCTCAACATCATTCTCATCCTCTCCAACTATTGTAATAGTAACTGGATAAGTATCTTCTTCAACTTCAAGAGGAATCTCAAACTCAACCTTAATTCTGTCGCTCTTGTCATCAGGTTTGAGGTCAAACTCATCACTTTCTTCCTCTAACTCATCACCATCATCGATATCATCAATATTCACAGTGATAACAACATTCTGTATCTCGATATCTTCATCATCTGTGAATGAGTTTCCTATCCTGAAGTCAAATATTACTTTTGAGCCAGGCTTTACATCTGCCCCAATCTTATCTCCATCTTTTAGGCCAGAGTCTTTTTCTGTCTCATCTTCAAGGACATTGTCAACTTCAACATCTAAATCATCAATGTAAAGTTTTCCTGCTACATGTAGGTTTAATGCAAGGTCTGCATAATTTGATGCATCCTCCATGAGGTTAAGGGTTCCTGTATAATCTCCCATGACCATGCTTGTCGGGATGTGGGCGGTGTAAGCTACAACAGCTGAGCCGCTTGCAGGTATTGCAACAGGGCTTGTAGCATTATATGTGACTGCTACAGCCTGGGTTACAGGGCCTGTAAACGAAACAGATGCAGGCAGATTAACAGATATGCTGCTTCCTGCATTAGAATTTGTAATCGTAACTGTTTTTGTTATATTGTCTCCTAAAAATCCTTCTATTGTGTCTGTTGTTGGGAATATATTAACGTCTCCAACAGCGTACGCAATCATGGATAGGATTAGCAATCCAAAACCAAACACAACTGCTTTTTTCATATTTTTACCCCCACTAAACTGTTTTAAAAGTGTATTTATTCTAGAGTAGTCAAAGTATATATTTAAAACTTATGATACTCTGGAATATATATTAGGAAATATATCTTGGTTTATATAATTTGCCCTTCTAACAAGAAATCAGCTATCTCTTGCCGTAATTAAACACTTCACTCAAATCTATTTTCTTTTCTTCTGAAAACTTGTCTTTTTTTTCGTGATGCTCTTTTTTCTGCTCTTCCTGTTTCTCCCTGGCAGCCTCTTTCTCAATGACCTTGACTTCTTCTTTTATCACTTCTACTTTCTCTTTTGCGAATGCGACATTCTCAGGCTGCGGATTTGATGCTGCGCTGGAGATTTCTCGCTTAAGCCCAGCAACTTCGTTTTTAATATGGTTGACCATCTCCTGCCTAGTCTCTTGTTTGGGCGGGCTTGTCATCCTTTGAGCTGCCCTTTCAACTTCCTGGTCTTTCTCGTTAAGAAAATCTCTCCTCTTCTTGTCGATTACTTCTTTTATACCAAGAATCTGCCTTGCCTTTTCAATACCATCCTTATAAGAAGCAGCTAATCCCTGTTTTATCAGAGCGTCAGCAAGATTCTCAAGCTCTTCTTTTTCTCCCATCTTAACCTGTTTTATTTTTGCATTTTATTTATAGTTTTTGGTTTTTTTCTGAGAATCTCATCAAAAACACGTTTCTCCTGCGTAAAAACTTCTTTTCCAAAAAGTTTATATAAACTCCACCTTCTCTTTAGGGAGTCGATATGCGAGGGTTGCAGAGCCTGGTCAAATGCGCAGGACTTAAGATGGACACTTAAGGCTGTACCTTGAGATATCCTGTCCCTTAGTGGGTCCGTGGGTTCGAATCCCATCCCTCGCATTTATCTTTTAAAAAAAGAAGGTGATGATGATGGAAGATCACATACTTAATGTGATGAACACTAAGTTCAGGAAGCTTGAGAATAGGCTGGCAAAAATAGAGATTTTGCTTAGGAAGGAGCTTGCCGGCGAAAAGAAACTTCATCACGAGATGAAGAAGATAGAAAAAGAGGAGAAAGAGATTGGAAAAGCAGAGTCCTTGCTTGAAAAGGACGAGAAGAAGCTGCTTAAAGAGGTCAAGAACATAGAAGCAGAAGAATCATGGGACACAGGCATGAGATTTTACTGCAGGTTCAAGATAATGGATGACCATAATGTGGTAGTATGCAACAAGATTCCAGGAAACAAGGTTTGCTGCTATAAATATTGTCCGGTTAAATAGGCTATCTTTCTGACCACTGGTCAACCTCGCGTGAGGTATTTAAACCTTAGGAGTAGTCTGGGCACCAATGAATTCCTCAAATCAGGACATATTACTCAATAAAGAGATTTGTGAGTTTATAGGGGCATTTATAGGAGATGGCTACCTAGGAAACTATGGAGATAGGAAAAATCAGTATCTTATTGGATTAGCCGGTGATAAAAGGCTTGATAAGAGTTATTTTGAATCGGTGCTGTTGCCAATCATAAATAGGAATTTCCCTTTTACTAATCCTAGGGTAAGATATAGGGAAGATGAAAACACAATCATGATTAGGGTATACTCTAAAAAGCTATTCCTCATGATGAAAAAGCTGGGTTTTAGCCCAGGTAAGAAGTCAAGCACAGTGACAATCCCAATTCAAATTACAGGTAATGATAAATATATGAACTCCACTTTAAGGGGAATATTTGATACAGATGGCTCAGTTTTCTTTGATAAAAGAGGCAAGTATAATCAGCCTTACCCTCGAATTACATTGCAGTCAGCTAGCCTAGGACTTATAAACCAGATAGAAAATTATTTATCTAAGAACTTTAAATTATATGTATACAAAGCCAACAGGGATGGGTACAGGAACTGTATTGAGATTTATGGGCATAGCCAATTAGAAAAATTTTTAAAAGGGATAGGGTTCTCAAACCAAAGGCATCTATCTAAATGCCTCTGTAGCTCAGTGGTAGAGCGTTAGGTGAAAAACACCCGCTAAACCTTGGTACACTGACTAGCTTTTACAAACAGGTAAAGGTCGCGGGTTCAATTCCCGCCAGAGGCTTTCTATTCTAAACTTAAACAGATAAATTTATATACCAACTTTCTCTACTGAAACGTAAGGGCTCATAGTCTAGCGGCTATGACGTCGCCTCGACACGGCGGAGGTCCCCGGTTCAATTCCGGGCGGGCCCATCAAAAATATATAGGGAACGCACGGCTATGAACGCGCTGGAAAGCAAGTGAATCTGCCGGGCGGGCCCATCATCTCATTATCAACTAACTTGATCTTATCAAAATGGTCTCTGTCTACATAAAAAGTTTTGGATGTTCTGCCAACCAGAATGACTCTGAGATAATCGCTGGAATCCTTGAGAAATCAGGCTGTCTCATAGTCAGCAAGCCTGAGCTCGCAGATATACTCATTATCAACACATGCATAGTCAAGGGAAAGACCGAGACCAAGATGTACCGCACCATCGCGGATTTCCAAGACAATTATCCAAAACAGAAAATTATAGTTGCAGGCTGCCTGCCGCAGGCAGGGCTTGAGCTCCCCTCTGATATATCAACAATCGGGCCCCACAACCTCAAAGACATAACAAATGTCGTGAATCAGACTCTCAAAGGTAAACTCATCAGCGCCATTGACAAAAAAACCTCAGAAAAAGTGAACCTGCCCAAAAAACAATTCAATCCGCATATCAGCATAATCCAGATACTTGAGGGTTGCAGTGGATATTGCTCATACTGCATAGTCAAGCAGGCCAAGCCTGTCTTATTCTCATTTTCTGAAGAAGCGATACTTAAAGACATAAAAGCTTCTCTTAAGAATGGTGCCAAAGAGATATGGCTGACATCTCAGGACAACGGCTCTTACAAACTAGACACCGACAAAAGATCCCAGCTCCCTCATCTCCTCAAGGAGATAGACAAACTTCCTGGAAGATTCTATGTTAGGGTTGGCATGATGAATCCTGACACAATATATCCTGTGCTTGATGAGCTGATAGAATCCTATCGCTCAGATAAGATATTCAAATTCATCCACATCCCAGTCCAATCAGGAAACAATGAAATTCTCAGAGCAATGAACCGCAAATACACAATTGAGCAGTTCAAGGAGGTAGTCACCAGATT
>CAYUUH010000007.1:0-16509 GCA_964447855.1 uncultured Methanosarcinales archaeon
ACTCCAGCCACAGTTGATGCCGGATATAGGCGAATTGTAGGAGTTAACATGATCAACCACGGCTCTGAGAGCTTCAAGGTTGAGAAAAACCAGAAGATTGCCCAGATGGTCATAAACAAGGTTGAATCTGCCCAGGTAGAGGAAGTTCCTGAGCTTGATGATACTTCAAGAGGCGAAGGCGGCTTTGGAAGCACTGGGCTTCATTAATACTTAGTTTAGTTCATATTCAAAAGAGGTCAAAAAAAGAGGTGATACAAATTTCAGTAAGCTACGATGCAATAAAGAAGAATAAGACATTAGGGGATTTCTCAGTAAAGGCAAAAAAGCCTGAAACCGTAGAAAGCGCAGAACTGCCAGTTATTGAGTGATTTATTCCAGTAATTTATCGATTTCAGCCTTTATTTGCTGAAATACGTCTTCTATACTTTTCGATGCGTCTATGACCTTGATGTTCTCATCAAGCATCTTAGGCAAAGATAAGAAATTCATCCTGAGCTTCTGCATAAAGCTAAGCTGCTCAAACTTCTCTTTTGGATTCCCTCTTTTTTCTATCCTCTGCATAGAAACCTCTGGGTCCAGGTCCAATATTAGCATTAAGTCGGGCTTTCTGAAATCCTTATTCATGCTGATTATCTTCTGGACAGGTATTCCCTGTGCCGACTGGAATGCAATAGTAGAATGGTAGTACCTGTCTGATACGACTGCTTTGCTTATTCCTTCTGAAATAAACGGCTCAATCTCATTCCTAAGGTGCTCTCTTCGGTCCATGCAGTATAAGTCAAGCATCTCAGCAGAGTTTGACATCGGGTCTTTATGCTCCCTAAGCATCTTTCTTATTCTTTTCCCGTACTTCCCATTAGTTGGCTCAAATGTCTTAAGCACATTGTAGCCTTTAGAAACAAGATACTCTGAGAGGTTGTTTATCTGCTCGCCCTTGCCAGAGCCGTCCATTCCGTCAATGACTATGAATAAGTTTTTCATATTATAACACAGGAATCTATTGTTTATTAATCTTTACCTTCTGTGCTTAACCCCAATCTTAGGGCAGCATTTTTCTATCTTGCACTTGGAGCAGAAAGGAGAGACAGGAACGCAAACATGCTGCCCGAACTGGACAAGCAGTTCATTAAAGTCATAGAAGTATTTCTTAGGGACAATCTTCTCCAAGATTGGCTGAGTTTCCTCTGGAGTCTTTGTCTTAACCCATCCCAGCCGGTTACTTATCTGGAAAACATGGGAGTCCACAGCAATATGTGTTGGCTTGTTAAACCCGTAAACAATTGTTATAGATGCTGTTTTAGGGCCGACACCCTTTAGCTTAATCAGCTCCTCAAAAGTGTCTGGGACTTTTCCATCATACTCTTCAATAATAACCCTGCAAATCTCTTTTATCCTCTTGGCTTTTGTCTTGTAGAATCCAACCGGATAAATAAGCTTCTCAATCTCTTTAGTTGAAAGCTTAATCAGTTTCTGAGGAGTATTATTTTTCTTAAGCAGCCTAAGTGAAGCCTTTGATGTGACTTCATCCTTAGTTCTTAACGACAGAATGCATGAAATCAAAGTTGTAAAAGGGCTGTTAACAACACGCGCCCAGTCAGAGACAAAAGGAAACTTCCAGTTCTTTGACTCCTTTTTCAGGATTTTTATCACAGTTTCAATATTTTTCATTGCAAAGAATTATTCCACTTGATGAAGCTCTATAAGCTTGACTAAATCCATCCCGCACTTAGGGCATTTATCAGGATATACTATCCCGTCAAGCTCAAATCCGCATATGCAGTTTATCTCTACCATCTTAATAGTCGATTCCTTTCTCCCCTGTAAGCTTTTTTGGGCCTTTTACCATCACAATCTCATTTACAAAATCAGCCCGTCTGATAAGGCCTGGAGTTGCGTTTCTTCCTGTAAGGTAAATATGGGTCTTTGCTGGAACTGTGTCAAAGAACCTGATTACTTCCTTCTCATCTAGCAAGCCAACAGCAACAGCAAGATTAATCTCGTCAAGTATAAGCAGGAATGGCTTTTTCTTTGCTGCCTTCATCGCAGCTTCAAGGCCTTTCTTTGCAAGCTCCTTATCTTTGTCGCTTGGCTTGCTCAGGTTTACAAACCCTTCCCTTCCAAACTGCTGTATCTCGTATTTTGCGCCGAGCTTTTTCCTGATGTGATATTCTCCAATCCTGTCCTTGCGGCCTTTCATAAACTGTATGACTGTAACTTTGCAGTTATGGCCGATTGCCCTCATAGCAACACCTAATGCAGATGTTGTCTTTCCCCATCCAGGGCCTGTCCAAAGGTAGACTGGTGCTTTAGCCATTCAAAACACTCCCGGAATCTTGTTCCCGCAAAATGCGCATTTATCCTGTTTCATATTTATCTCAATAACTGAAAAACCAGACCTCTTAATCACACTCTTTTTGCACTTCGCACACATGGTGCTTTCATAGTCATTAAATGGGACATTTCCTATATAAATGTATTTGATTCCTGCCTTCTCCCCAATTTCAGCTGCTTTCTTAAGAACGCTAACATCAGTTGGAGGCACCTTGTTCATCCTGTAATGGGGATAGAATCTTGAGATATGCCACGGGATTTCCTTGTCAATTCCTGCAATAAAGTCTGCCATCTTCTTAAGCATGGCTGGCTTGTCATTGTGGCCTGGAACAATAAGAGTTGTGAGCTCTATATGGATTCCCTTGTCATATATGTACTTGATTGTGTCAAGCACAGGCTTAAGCCTCCCTCCTACAATATTCTTGTAAAAATCTTCTGTAAAACCTTTTAAGTCGATATTAGCAGCATCAAGGTATGGCTCAATCATGTCCACAGGCTCTTTGTTGATAAATCCGTTTGTGACAAACACATTCTTTAGGCATTTCCTGTTTGCAAGTTTTGCTGTATCATAAGCATACTCAAAGAATATCGTCGGCTCTGTGTAGGTGTATGCAATGCTCCTGCATCCTGAGTCTGACGCATCCTTGACAACCTGTTCAGGAGATATGTCATGGCCATATACTGAGCCGAATTTTGAGGCCTGGGATATTTCCCAGTTCTGACAGAATGTACAGCTGAAATTGCAGCCTACTGTTGCAATAGAATATGCCGTAGTTCCAGGAAGAAAATGAAACAATGGCTTTTTTTCTATGGGATCGACTGCGCTGGATATGATTTTTCCGTAATTAAGGGAATATAGCTTTCCGTCCATGTTCTGCCTTACCCCGCACTTTCCTTTTTCCTTGTTTTTTATCGTGCAGAAATGTGGGCACAACTGGCACTGGACTTCATTCCCTGTTTTTTTGTAAAAGAGCGCTTCTTTCATAGTTTAAGCAGTTTCTTCAGCCGTTCAGCAACATCTTTTCCTTCCATAGGCTGCATCTTCATTTTCCGGATTACTTCCTTGTACTGGGCCAAGGTTCCCATCAGCAAAACATCAGACCTTTCAACCTTGCACGAGATTACAAGAGTATGCACAGCAGCATCCCCTCCTTCAGAGAGCATCTGCTCTTTGATGATGTTTGCCATAGGGCTTCTGATATCAGCAAGCCTTATGTTCCTGAACACTGCCTTGTCCTTCATTATAGCAATGCCCATAGGGTCAACCTTTATCCTCTTCATCTCATCAACAGCGTCTTTCTCAGAAATTATCTCGTCTTTCATCTTGCACCTCTTTTATTACTGCCTTGATTTTGCATTATATAAAGTTTTTTAATCGATGATAAGATAAATTTAAATATTACTGGACTAAATTATCATTCATGAAGAAAAGCCTGCTAATAATACTTGTGCTGATTCTTGCAAGCTGTGCTGCTCCTGCTCCAAAAGGAAACTCAGTATGCTTCAAGACAGACTGTTTTGAGGTTGAGCTTGCTGCAAGCGAGCAGGAGAGGGCTTACGGCCTCATGTTCAGGCAGCATCTTGAAGAGAATAAGGGAATGATTTTTGTCTTTGAGGAAGAGGCAAAGCATTCTTTCTGGATGAAGAACACTATGATTCCATTAGATATTATATGGATTGATTCTGATAATAATGTGGTTTACATAAGCAAGAACACTCCTCAGTGCAAAGAAGACCCATGCCCTGTCTACGGGCCTGAAGCAAATTCAAAATATGTCCTTGAGGTCAATGCAGGAATTGCTGACAAGATTGGATTAGCTGCTGGTGATGTTGCTTCTATAAACATTGAGCCATAACATATTTAAACTCAAAATACTATATTCTTCCTATGGCATACAAATACCTAGAGCACCAGGCTGATGTAGGAATCCTTGCAGAAGGAGCCACTTTAGAAGAAGCTTTCTCAGAGGGTGCAAAAGCCATGTTCGGGGTAATGGTTGACTTAAGCGGCGTTGAGGCAAATGAGGTCATAACTGTAAAATGCTCTGCAAAAGACATTCCGACATTGTTTATAGAATGGCTCAATGAGCTTATCAACAAGCGCGATGTTGACGAGATGTTCTTCTCAAAGTTTGAGGTAAAGATAAAAAAAACAAATGTTTACGAGCTGGCAGGAAAGGCTATTGGCGAACTGATTGACCAGACAAAGCACGAGATAAAGACTGAGGTAAAGGCTGCAACATATTCTGGCCTGAAGTATGAAGAAAAAGATGGAAAGCATTATCTCCAGTGCGTGCTTGACATTTAATAGAAAATATTATATACTCTAATATTCCGCATTAATCCATAAAAAAAGAGGTAAATCATGGTTTTCAGGAGAAAGCTGACTAGAGAAGAAGAAAGAACAATAGAGAAGATAATCCAGTTTGTCGAGGAAAAGCACCAAAGGGCAGAAGGCCATGATTATTCTCACGTTCTAGAGGTCTGCAAGCATTCGATAGAGATTGGAAGAAAGATAAATGAGGCTGTTGACCCATTTGTGCTTCTGGCAGGAGCTCTGCTCCATGACATTGGAAGGATAAATTCAGATTCAGGAATATTCCACGGAATTGACGGTGGCTCAAGGGCAGAGGAGTTTCTTGAATCACTGGTAAAGAATACTGCAACAATAAGAAGGATAACAAGGATTATTGTCAGGCACACCCCTACATCCCACATTCCTCCCCAGTCTGTTGAGGAAAAGGTTGTATTTGACGCTGACACAATTGAAAGGCTTGGATTTATGGGCATGATTCGAGGAATAATGGGCAAGAAAGGGACAATGGAGCACATTATCGATGACAGGGTCCACAAAAGGCTTGCAGATTACGACAAGCTTTTCTTTGATGTGAGCAGGAAAATCGCGCTTCCATATTACAAGGAAACAACGCAGCTTTCTAAGCAGCTTAGGGTAAAACTAAAGGAAAGGCTTAGCGAGATAAAGGAGATAGAGTCATATCACATGATAAAGGAGAGCAACCATGAAATTTGAGGCGCATTATATAACAACTGTGTTTATCGCACTCTTAGTGGGATTTTTCTTTGATGCAAAGACTGGAATCTTGATAGGCCTTGCTCATTTTATCCCTTCAATTGACTGGATAATGAAGAGGCTCGACGTTGTTTATCATCACCATAGGAAGCTTGCGCATAATGTGTTTATGATTCCTTTAAGCTATACGGCTTTTTACTGGCTCACTCAAGATTTAGTGCTCCCTATATTCTGTGCATTAAGCACATCACTCCATCTTTTTATGGACTATGCAGACAAGAAGCACAAGGGAGTTGCACTTTTGTTTCCTTTCTCTAAAAAGATGTACAAGCTTGACCTGGTATCGGAAAGGGCTGATGACATAATTACAAATATAGCTTTCTTAGGCAGCCTTATTATGGCTGTAATGCTAGTGCTAAAATGAACCTCAAAGAAAGACTCATCAACGCAAAAGAGCATATCTTCTCTACGAGCGTAGGGGACGGAGCAGCTCATCTTTCCCAGGAGAATATGAAATTTGGGCTTGCGAAGATGCACTTTGTCCAGGAAAAACTTGGGCTTGAGCCGAATGCAACATTCATAACAACTCCTGATGAGACTGTCACGCGAAACATGGGCAGGTTTGAGGCTGGCATCTCATACGGGGGAAAGCTGAGCTGGGGCCCTGGAAAGGAAAGGCTAGTCATGCTTGAGACAAAGCCGAATACATGCGGGATGCTTGTAGGGGCACTTGACGAGGTACCTGACCCTAAGGATATTGTAAAGAGGCTTGACAGCCTTCTCACCAGGGAATCAAGGATAGGAAAGACTGTTGTGCAGTGGGATTTCTACAAGGGGAATCACTTCATTGATGTTTTCAAAGTCAAGAACTCAGAGGTAAATCTTCCGGAGTATGTAGTGATACTTCATGCAGGATGCCCTGAGCTGAAAAAAGACAGCGCAGGAGGCTTCGGATTGTACTGGGACCACAGCAACATGCTTTACGGAATGTCCGAGGCAATAGAAACTCCGCTAGGCAAGTCCCATATCATCCAGGGAAGGAATGCTCATAGTTATCTCGAGTTCTACAAGTATGCTGAGGAGTTCTCAAAAAAGAGAAGGGCCCTCGCCTACAAGGAGATTTTTGGCGGGAAGAAGATCATCTCAAATGTATGCCATCAGGGCCTTATGAACTATAACGAGATAAAGCTGGGCTGCCAGAAGATTGAGAGCAGCAAGGAATTGTACCCTGTTTCGATAAGGGCTGACCTTCCTTCGTATCTGTTTACCGGCAAAAAGAATTTCACAGAGAGCCAGATTGAAAAGCTTGGGTTCCACGAGCGTGCAAACAAGTTTGGGGTCTACAAAAGGCTTAGGAACTTCAACATGCTCCCTCATGGCGGAGGCTATAAGTTTGAGGACATGCTCTATGTTAATGACATCTTCACCATAGGGAACAAGAGGTTCTATGAGATTATGATGGTTGACGGCATCGGAAGGAAGATTGTCGCAAACCTCAAGGAGATGGAATTTTCGTACAGGAGCAGGGAAGTTGTGCTAAAGACGATTGAAGTTGGCATGGGCAGGCCTGTCGCAGAATTAGAGCATGTTTACGTTCTAAAGATTTAAAAAGAACCTTCGCTTCTTTTGAATTAACATGGAAAACATAGAAGTAAAGAAAGTTTCTGATTATGTTTGGGAGATTCCTAAGTCAGGAGACATGAATGTCCCCGGCAGGATATATGGCGATAAGGAGATTATAGGCCATCTTCTTGAAGATATCAAGGCAGGAAAGGAGTGGAATGCGCTTGCGCAGATAAAGAATGTCGCGTGCCTCCCTGGGATACAGAAGGCTTCGATGGCAATGGCTGATGTTCATCCTGGCTATGGCTTCCCTATCGGCGGTGTTGGAGCATTTGATGTTGAGACTGGAGTTATTGCTGTAGGCGGCATTGGGTTTGACATAAACTGCTTAACTAGGGATTCCAAGGTTCTTACAGAGCTTGGATACTTTAAGCCCATACAGGATTTTGAAGAAGATTTTACTGAAGTGGAGAACTCCCATCCTCAGTATAAGCTAAAGTCTATAAAATGTCAACAATCTCTTGTTTCATTTGACCTTTGCCAAAAGTCTTTCTTTTCCAAAAATGCCCTCTATTTTATGAAAAGAAAACATTTTGGCTCGATTCTACAAATAAAAACAAAGCTAGGCTACACAATTCAGGTTACTGACGAGCATCCTATCCTAACGAAGACTGGGATGGCCAAGTCTGGAAACCTGGTTAAGGGTCAAGAGATAGCAGTCCACCCGTTCAAAGGCGTTGAATACCAGGATATTGTTGAAGATAAACTGATTATAGACGGCGATGTTTACACCAAACAAGAAAGAGATGAGTTGAGGAAAAGGAACTTGTCATCATTAAGCTTAAAGAATCCTAAATTGCCGATATTAGTTAAGCTGTTTGGTTATCTTCTTGGTGATGGAAGCATTTACCTATCTGGTAAAAAAGGTTTCGTAAATGCATATGGGCCTGAAGAAGACCTTAAGAGCATTCAAGACGACATCAAGAAGCTGGGATTCTCTGCAAAGATATATTCCAGAGGCAGAGACCATAGTATTCCAACTAAATATGGTGAAGTTCAGTTCTCAAATGTAACGCATGAGCTGCATGTTCCTTCAAAATCTTTAGCTAAGTTATTCTTTGAATTGGGATATCCGCAAGGAGAGAAAACTATAACTCCTTATGCTGTTCCTGAATGGATTATGGAAAGTCCTCTTTGGGTTAAAAGGCTGTTTTTATCTGGATTCTTTGGAGCAGAGCTTTCTTCTCCCAGAACACACACTAAGACTGGATTTGATTGCCCTACTGTTTCCATTAATAAGAACAGAAAGGTAATCAGTTTTGGAAGGGAGTTTGCAATACAAATAATGTCCTTATTGGAAGGATTTGGTGTAAGTTCTCATAAGCTATTACATCGCCAAGATTATTTCAACAAGCATGGTCCAACGGACAGGCTAAAGCTGCAGATTTCTTCTGAAGAGGGAAATTTGATAAGATTATGGTCAAACATAGGGTTTAGCTATAACAAGAAAAGAGAGGCACTCTCACAAATAGCAATCCTATACATCAAAGAGAAGAAGTTACTAACTAAAAAGAGAACTGAAGTCGCATCAAAAGTAAAAGATTTGAAGAAGAAAGGATTAACTCTCAAAGAAGTTCAGAAGTTGCTGGAGTCTCCCACAACGAACAAGAGATTCATTGAAAGGCATTATTATCAGAAAGCAGGGCAAAGAATTACATTAAGCTTCTCATCTTTCAAGGAGTTTGCTGAGGCTAAATCTAAAGAGATTAAGGAATATGGATGCTTTTTTGATGGGATAGAAACAATCTCCAAAGAGCAATACGACGATTATGTGTACGACTTCAATATCCCAGAAACACATAGTTTTGTTGCTGACTGTATAGTTGTTTCAAACTGCGGTGTCCGCACATTAAGCACAAAGCTTACTGAAGAGGATATTAACAAAGACAAGGAAAAGCTTGCTGACACGCTGTTTAAGATTATCCCTGCAGGCCTTGGCTCTAAAGGAGATATCAAGCTTGCATTGCATGAAATTGATGAGGTTCTTGTAAAAGGCGCAAAATACGCTGTTGACCTGGGCTATGGGTTTATCGAAGACCTTGAGTTTATCGAGGAGAACGGCTGCGTTAAGGGGGCTGACCCTGCAAACGTAAGCCAAAAGGCAAAGCAGAGGCAGTTTAAGCAGATTGGGACTTTAGGCTCTGGAAACCATTACCTCGAGGTGCAGGTCATTGATGAGATTTACGATGAGAAGATTGCAAAGGCATATTCATTAAGCAAGGGCCAGGTTATGGTAAGCATACACTGCGGCTCTAGGGGCCTAGGCCATCAGATAGGGACTGACTATCTTGAGGAGCTTGACGCTGCATCAAAGAAATACAAGATTCCTATTCGCGAAAGAGAGTTGGTAGCTGCCCCTTTCAAGAGCAATGAAGGCCAGAGATATTTCTCTGCAGTAAATGCAGGGATAAACTGCGCTTTCGCAAACAGGCAGGCATTGGCCCATCTGACAAGAAAGGCTTTCAATGCAGCAATGGGTGTTGAGGAAAAAAGTATAAAGACATTCTACGAGATAGGCCACAACACAGCAAAGCTTGAGGAGCATGAAGGCATGGAGATGATTGTGCACAGGAAAGGCTCTACACGGGCATTCGGGCCAGGAAGGAATGAGGTTCCTTCAAAGTACAGGAGCTCAGGCCAGCCAGTCCTTGTTGGAGGCACGATGGGAACATGCTCATTTATACTTGCAGGAACAGAGAAGGGCATGGAAGATACATTTGGCTCTGCAATGCACGGCGCAGGAAGAAGCATGTCAAGGAACCAGGCAATGCGGCAGTGGCGCGGTGAAGAGCTTGTCAAGGAGCTTGCAAAGAAGGGAATAATCATAAAAGGCCATTCGCTTCCAGGAGTTGCTGAAGAAGCCCCTGGCGCATACAAGGATGTCACAAACGTCGTAGAGGTCATGCACAATGCTGGAATCGTCAAGAAAGTTGTAAAGCTTAAGCCTTTGATTAGTATAAAGGGCTAGAATTCTTTTGAAGTATTTTTGCACTTAGGGCACTGATATGTTCCATCAGATATCTTGACCATTGCGACAATGCATCCTCCGCAAATCAATTCTCTCTTACAGTCCTCAAGTATTATCTGCTCGTCCCCAGGGTCATTCATACAACTCATCCATTATTGTATCCATAATAAAACCAGTCGTCAAACTTGTCGTCCTTCTTTACTGGCTTTCTGTTCCTGTCTCTAGTCAGGTAAAGGAACAGTGCTATCAGAGCCAAAGTCAGTATTGTGTGCCACATGTTTCCCACCCCCTAACTAGTTGTAGTATAATATATTGTTTATAGTATATAATATACTGCTCTAAGTATATAAACAATTGTTCTCCTTTTTTGGAGAAAAAAATAAAAAAGTTTAAATATTCTAAAGATTATATATAGTTAGATGACAATAGACACTTCAGTGCTCGAGGATATGGGCCTTACAAACGCGCAGATAAAGGTGTATATTGCGCTGCTTGAGCTTGGGGATTCTACCTCAGGCCCAATCATAAAGAAGTCAAAGCTCCAGAATTCTGTTGTTTACAATGCGCTAAACGGGCTTATAGAGCACGGCTTGGTGAGCTTTTTTCTAAAGGGAAAAAGAAAGCATTTTTCTGCAGCTGACCCAAGGAACCTCATCAAGTTCATGGAAGAAAAGAAAGAAAGGCTTCAGGAGCTTGTCCCAAAGCTGACTGTGAAGCAGGAGCTATCAAAATCAAAGCAGGAAGCAAAGATGTTCCTTGGATGGAAAGGTGTCAAGAACGCATTTGAGTCTATACTTGAGGTGCTCCCAAACGGCTCTGAGTATATCGGGTTTGCAGCAGGCTTTGAGGAGCAGTTCACGCCTGAGGTAAGGCAGTTCTTCTGGGAGTTCCAGAAAAAAAGAGACAGGATGAACTATGATGTCAAGTTTATAGTGAATGAAGCTGCAAGGAACCAGGTGGAAAAGTTCGGCTTCTACAAGGAGTTCGGCAAGCCTGATTTCAGGTTTGTCCCGGGATTTGCGCCTCTTGGATTGATAATATTCGGGGACAGTGTATTGCATGTGGCGTTTGAGGAAACTCCTGTTGCTGTCATAATCACCTCAAAGCAGATTGCAGACACAACAAGAAGGTTCTTTTACGCAATGTGGAAGATTGCAAAGAAGTAGAATAAGGCATGATAAACTGATTGGCAACATTTAAATAATACATTGATATAAAACAGCATAAAAAGAGGCACAATGGACTTGATATTATTTTTGGCAGGAGTTTTTCTTGTAACATTTCTTCTTGGCAGGATGCTTGAGAAAATAAGAATCCCCTGGATATTCTCTGCTCTGCTAATTGGGCTTGGGCTTGCTGTAAAGAATCCGTTCGAAGATGTCACTTCCTCTCCTTCCTTCATGCTCCTTTCAGAGCTCGGGATGTTTTTCCTGCTTTTCATAATAGGATTCGAGCTGGAAATCAAAAAGGTCCTAGAGAGCAGCAAGTTTATTTTCAGAACAACATTTGTGATTGTGTTTGCTGAGACTGTTTTTGGAACATTGTTTGTACATTATGTTTTCTCTGTCCCATGGGTAATCTCTTTCCTCGTCGCATCGTCATTCGCGACAATAGGCGAAGCTGTCCTGCTGCCAATCCTTGATGAATTCAAGCTTACCAATACTAAGCTTGGGCAGACGATGCTCAGCATAGGAGTGTTGGACGATATAATAGAGGTGCTAACCATAATATTTGCTTCAGTCATTTTGGGGCGCACATTGGGTCACGCCCATTCAAATATCTGGCTAACCATTGTAATCCTTGGGCTTCTTTTCGGGCTTGCATTTATTCTTGTCAAGTTTCGCAGGCACCTTGACGCATTCAAGTATAAAAAAACACCTGCATTTTTCCTGTTCGTTGTTTTTTTCATATTCCTGTTCATAGGCATAGGCAAATTTGTTGAGTCTGCAGCATTGGGCGCTTTGCTTGCTGGTATTGCGCTTAGGAATATGATTCCTCAAGGAATCCTCAAGTTCATTGACTCTGAGGTAAGGACGATGGCTTATGGCCTTTTTGCGCCCATATTCTTCCTGGGAGTAGGCATAAGCACAGACATGCGCTACCTGCTGAAATACCCGTTGCTCGTTCTCGCAGTTATACTTCTTGTTAATGTGACTAAAGTAGGGAGCAGCTATCTCATGGGGCGGTCAGAACTTGGGCGTAAAAGGGCAGTCCTGCTGGGATTTAGCCTGTGTGTAAAGCTAAGCACCAGTGTAGTTATCCTAAAACTACTGCTAGACAATGGGCTTATAAAATTAGAACTCTACTCAGTACTGATAGGGACCACAGTGGCATTTAATTTTGTTGTCCCCTTCCTGATGTCTTATATGATTACCAAGTGGAAGATAAACAGCTAAACAAACTTGATGATATCTATTTCTAGAAACTCTAAAGCAAAGTCTATTGCGAGAACTATTGCAATAAGCATTATAAAATAAAGGAACATGGTAAGGTAAGGCCTTTTCCAGAGGAATATCTGGATTTTAAGCAGGGGTTTTGCAAAGCCATGAGTAATGCATATCCTAAGAACTTCTTCGTCTGTGTGACCTGTCCCAAACAGCTGCGATATTAGCTTCCAGGAGGTCAGTTTCCCTTTATTATTCTCCATTTCAAATCCTAAAAATAAAAAAATTATTTCTTTTTCTTAATGGCAGCATTCAGGTCTTCCAAAAGTGACTTTAAGTCCATTCCGTGCGCGCCTGCTCCCTGCTCCAATGTCTCAAAAGCTGCCATTGCGCAGCCCATGCAGTGCAGCCCGTGCTTCTGAAAAACTGGAACTGTCTCAGGGTGCTTCTGCACAACCTCTGCAAGAGACATGTCCTTGGTTATTTTGTCTGCCATTTCTACTCATTTATCTTGATGCATCCTACAGGGCATCCTTCTGCTGCTGATTTGCTGCAGTCTAGATCCTCTGGGTCTGCGTCCTTGACTGTTGCCTTGTCTCCGTCCATCTCGAAGTTGTCCGGACATGTGGCTACACAAGCGCCGCAACCTATGCATGCATCTGTATCGATTTCAACTTTTGCCATAGTATCACCTGTATAGTAAGTTAAAAAGATTGTTTTTAAAGTTTTCTAAAAATCTGAATAAGGCATTTAAATTAAATTGGATTCTCCTTGCCAATGATTGTAAGGAAAGTTAATGTTGAAAGGGAAGCAAGAACAGCAAGAGGCTACGCTCTTCCTATCAAGGGTGATCGTGTGCAGGTGTCCCAGGGCTATCATGGGCCTCACAGCCATTTTGCTATGGAGCTTGGCTCGCTAAGGACATTTGCTGATGACAGCTTTTGCGTTGATTTTGCTGTGCCGGTTAATACAAATGTAAAAGCGGCAAAAGACGGGGTTGTTCATACTATTATTGAAAGCTCTTCAGGCCCTTACAGGGGCATTAATCTTCAGAGGGGCATGGAATCAAGGCCGACATTTATGATTCTTGAGCATGAAGACGGGCTGTTTTCATTATACTCGCATCTTGCGCCAAGGACATTTTACGTGGCTGTAGGAGCGCATGTTGAGCAAGGAGAAACGATTGCATGGACCGGTGAGTCCGGATGGGTTGGCCCTGACCCTCACCTTCATTTTGGAGTTTATGACTTATTCTTCAGGCCCCATATGTTTGAGGGGAGGCGAACAAGCAGATTAAGCCAGCCTGTTGAGTTTGACGATTATAAATGTGATTTGGAGCATGCCAGCCTGGAGGAGTTGTGCAGAGACAGGGAGTCAGTCCATAGTGAGATTTTCTGGTTTAAGCTCAGAAACATGACAGATTTAAGGAACCTTATTGGAAGAGGGTTGTGTGATGTGTGGGCAAATCAAGCCAAGGACATTCTTGATTCTTATCCTACTTCTCATTCATTTGAGGTGATGGTTGCAGCTGACAAACCTGCTGTGACCATCCATAAGATTGCGTCACACTACTGGCTTGAGAGCCCTGTCCCAGGAGGAATTTTCATTGCAGACGGTACAGCAGGCCAGATTGACCAAAGATATCCTGAAGGATATTATGGGTTATGTGTGAAGGCTCCAAGACCTCTGAGAGACATATATTGCCTAGGGGAAAAGGCATAATCACTGGACACTGGACATGTGCGCGTGAGCTATATAAACTGATTAATTCTGTTATTCTAACATGCCAGAAGCAAAAGAGAGTCTCACAAAAAAGTGGGAAGTCTCTATAATGGAGCTTGAGAACTATATTGGAAAAAAGTACAAAGTCACAAGAAGGCTTGCTGACATGTCTGTGGCTGAGACAAAGGTATTCAGGTCAAAGGAAGAAGCTAAGAAACAGTTTGACGAATGGCTAGAGTGACTCCTCAACCTTAGCTTTCAGAATCTCTATAAGTTCAGGCTGGTTATGGTGGTAAATATCAGGAATGTCAAGGGAAAGTATCCTTTTTTTGAGATACTGTTTTGGGAATCTCTTTGCAATCTCAGCTCTCTGCGACTCTTCCATCACGATGACTGTGTCGGCCCATTCAACGGCAGAGGCAGCAACTGGCTTGTCATTGAAAAGCCCCGCAGACTTAGTGTTAAATCTATCCTTAAAGAGCTCTTCAGCTGTCTTGCTCCGGTTCTGGTTTTTGTTGCAGATAAACAATACATTCATGACGTCTGATAAGCTGAATGGTAATTTAAACTTTACTGAAAATGAACACCCTAGAAAAAGCACAGATCCTGACGCACTCCGGCTCTTATGACAGCTGCGGCCCGAAGATGTGCGAAGTAACAGTCAACTCAGGCCTTGGCGGCATCTATCATGCAAAAGCAGAGCATGCCACATGCAGGCTGTTCAAGACCTTGATGGACAACTCATGCTCATTTGACTGCAAATATTGCGCTAATTCTACATCGAGCTGCAATAAGAAGAAGGCAAGCTACGAGCCATCCGAGCTTGCTTCTCTTTTTATGCACCTTTCAAGGAACCTGAAAGTAGACGGCCTGTTCCTTAGCTCAGGCGTTGCAGGGAATCCTGACCAAGTAACTGAGAAGATGCTTGATGCTGTTAAGATTCTAAGGTTTGAGCACCACTTTAGGGGATATGTACATTTCAAAGTTCTGCCTGGAACTTCATACGAATTGATTAAGCAGGCATCTGAACTTTCAACAAGGATGAGCATTAACATCGAAGCTCCAAACAAGTCAGTGATGTCAGAGCTTTCCTCATGCAAGGACTATAAGATAGACATCCTCAGGAGGCAGGCCTGGATTTCAAAGTTCAGCCTTTCAGGGGGACAGAGCACCCAGATGATAATAAACAGCATGTCTACGGATATTGATGTGCTCAGGATGTCTGACTGGGAGTATTCCAACCTTAACTTAAGGAGGGTTTATTATTCGACATTCACGCCGATAAAAGGAACCCCCATGGAAAATGAGAAAGCAGAGCCCAAGATAAGGGAGGCAAGACTTTATAATGTTGATTTCCTCATGAGGGATTATGGCTATAAGCTTAACGAGTTCAGGGAGATTGCTGATGACGGGATGCTTCCGCGCGAGGACCCAAAGTGGGCATTGGCAAAACAGACATTTGACAAGCCGATTGATATAAACGAGGCTTCCTATGACGAGCTTATCAGGGTTCCGGGCATAGGCCCAAAGACCGCAAATGTGCTTGTGAATAAAAAAGGAAAAATTAAAAAATATGAAGAGCTGCAGAAGCTTGGAGTCATACTGAAGAGGGCAAAGCCTTTTATAGAAGTAGATGGTAAAAGGCAGAAGATGCTTGCAGAGTTTGCAGCATAATAAAATCAGAGGTGCTAAAAAAGATGGTAAAAAGAGTTGCAAGAGATGAGTTCAAAGTTATTGGCCTTGAGTGCCATACAAGTGTCCAGGAATGTTCCGGCCCGAAGAATCCTGCTCCGAAGCTGTGGGCAGATTTCAGGAAAAGGCTTTCTGAGATAAAGACCAGAAAAAGTGACAAGTTCTACGGCGTAAGCTGCGTGACAGGAGAATGCGACTTTAAGTATATTGTGGGGGTTGAGGTTGAGGACTTCAAGGGAATTCCTGCAAATATGGTTGAGGCAATTGTCCCTGCTGCAAACTATGCTGTGTTTGAGCACAAGGGAACGCTAAAGACGCTTCCAAAGACATATGCAAAGCTATACGAAAAAGACATGCCTGCAACAGGATTAAAGCAAAGGGAGTTCTGGCTTGAAGTGTATGACAAAAGGTTCAAGGAGAACAGCAAGGACTCTGTGATGGAAATCTGGGTTGCTGTTGAGTAATCGTAAAGCTTATATATGGTAAAGCCATAAAGTTGATTATGGCATACCCATGGATTATAATATCTGTTGCAACCTTGATTGTCCTATTGGCTGTTGCGATGGTTCTTCTTAGGAAAAGGGAGAAGACTCCCCCTGATTACTACAATTTTTTCATTATGGGGATAATCTGGCTTTGCGTGGGAATTCCCCTTGATAATTTTGCGCTTTCAGGATTAGGCGCTATTTTTATGATAGTAGGGATTGTCCACAAGGATGAGTGGAAGGCCAACAGGAGAAGCTGGAAGCACCTTAAGG
>CAYUUH010000008.1:0-5736 GCA_964447855.1 uncultured Methanosarcinales archaeon
AACGCAAGGCACATTATTCTGATATGATAATATGGCTGACGCAACAAAGATTCTGACGCACTCTGGGTTAAGAGCAAGAGTCTTGGAAGAGCTTGCTCTTGAAGACGTGAAATCTCCAAGCCTGGAGCAGATAACAGGAAAAGAAGATGAGCTAATAGGAAGGGAGAATATATGCCTATACAAGGATAATTCAAGACCTGGGTATGGCATTGAAGAAGAGATTTTTAGCGCATTCATGGGCAGAGGCCAGAAAGGGTTCGACATCAACTATAATATTCTTGGGCAGATTTTGAGAGGAATGAAGTATGTTGAGTCTGCTGATGGCAGAGGAATCCCTCATGAGATTTTAACTTCTATGAATACGGCAGAGATAGCTGCGAGTTACAGGGCTTTTGCAAAGCTGATAGAGGACGGGAAAATAGAAACAGAGAGAGGGTATCACATCAAGGCAGATGAGCTAAGGCAAATGCCAATTGAAAAAGCGATATCAGAAATGATTGGTTATGGCCTAAGGCGAAGCGCAATGGGCTCTTTAAGGAAGAAAGGCGTTACATATTTTCCAACAGGCCATGGTGACTTAGCTAGAAGGATAAAACCTTTAAGCCAAAGCGTGAAAGACAGATTTATGGCTCTGCTTGACCTATCACAGTATCCAGACGGAATAAATGCTCCTACAAAGAAGAAAGGAGCAACTGGAAAGAGAGTATATATTTCAGCAATATGCTACTTTATGGATGATGTTTACAAGAGAAACACCCAAAAAGCATAAATACTGAATTCTTATATCCTCAGGTATGTCTTTAATATTAGGAGCATACTCCAAAGATAAGGAAATATGCCAAGAGGATCTCAAAGAAGTCATTGAAGATTTCTCTCTTCAAAATAAGAGAAAAATAGATATGGCTTGTAGCAGTAATAAGAGCAAGCTCTTCCTGGCAAAGGCAAAATATGATTCCAACAGTACAATCCATCGTTCATATGGCTCGTTAACCATATTATTTGGTGGACAGTTATATGGTTTTGATGACAAAGTAGCTGAACTTATTGATAAAGGGCATAAATTCAAGGATAAAAAAGACCCTGCTGAGTTCTTGGTTCATTCGTACAAGGAACATGGTGATTCATTCTTAGGTTGTTTAAATGGAATTTTCACATTTGCTATCTATGACTCTGCAAAGGACGAGGTCTTAATAGGAAATGACTGTTTCGGGATACATCCTTTTTTTGTTTATGATTCTGAGGAGATACTGATATTCTGCTCAGAATATCAACCCATAACCAAGTTTACAAAATTTGATAAGAGATTGGATTATGATGCCATATCAGAATATTTTATACTCGGTCTCCCTCTGGGCTCTAAGACTTTCTTCAAGAGGATAGTCAATCTTAGTCCCGGCTCTCTACTAAAGATGTCTGGAAATAAGAAACAACTAACCCGTTATGATAACTTGGATATCAAGATAAACAGAATTAAGGATGAAGATGAGTTTGCAGAAGAGATCGCAGAATGTATCGCTAAATCCGTAAAGATGAGGGTTAAAGACCCAAAGAATACCTCATGTAATCTTTCCGGTGGTGGTGACACTAGGCTTATACTAAGCAACCTTGATTGCGAGCAGAGGAAGTTGATTGAGTTTAATACAAATTTATTTGGAACTATGAAAGAGAATGAAGATAGGGATGTAATTATTGCCAAGATGCTTGCAAAAAAGCTTAATCTCAACCATAAGCTCGGAAAATATTTCTCAGAACCTTACTGCCTGGACGAGTTATTCTTTGATAAGTTCAGGATTGTGCCAGAGAAAAAACAGAAGGTTACTTTATCTGGTTTGTTTGGGGGAGAGTTTCTAGGGGGGGCATACTTGGAGTGCTCACCGATAAAAATCAAAGGTGTTCCAGATAAGGGAACTAAAGAAGAGATGACTCATAAGTTCAAAGAAACACTTAAACGAAAATCCATTGAAGCATTTAGGGGGGAGCTTTTAGCCGCGTCTGCTAAAGTCTACAAATCATTGGAGAATGAATTGGATGATATTCACACTGAGAATAAAGGGCTCCTTTTGGCAATATATCATCTAACTAGAGGTTTCCTGACTAATATATATGGGGGGACATGGTCAGGCAGGTGGTTCAGCCCTTATATGATGCAGCTTGATTCACGATCTGTTTACCCCCTATTAGATACTGAACTCTTAAAGAAGCTTCTTACGGTCCCAAAAGAATTGCTTTTGAATTATCGATTGTACAACAAGATATATAAAAATCATTTCAATGAGCTAGCTGACGTCCCCACTAACTCCCAGGTTACTAAAAGGGAAGATAGCTGTTTGACTCCTATTGACAGCGGGACAGAACCTAAGAGGATGAGAGACTACCCAGCTCACAGCAAAGCACTAATAAAGTATCTCAAAAGCAAAAACACCTGGGATAAAGGATTCTATAATCCTCAGTTTATCAAGAAGCAACTAAAGATTAAACGTACTGGATGGAGTATGGGGGATAAATATGCCTCGTTTATCAAGTCTTTTGTAGACTTTGAAACCTGGTATCGGAGTTTTGTAAAATGAACAAAATACAGAAAATCTACGATATTCTCCTCAATAAATATGGCTACCAAGGATGGTGGCCTGTAACCCCTCTAGGCAGCTGCAGAGGGGATTCTTTGGTTCCTATTTATGGTATATCCAAGCACAATGAAAAACAGAAGCTTGAGATTATGCTTGGGGCAATTCTTACCCAGAATACTTCATGGAAGAATGTTGAAAAATCAATAGTTGAATTAAATAAGAAAGGGTTTATTGATGCAGACAAAATTATAAAAGCAAGCCATGAAACACTGGCAAATGCAATAAAAAGCTCAGGGTATTTTAACCAAAAGGCAAAGAAGCTAAAGAACATCGCAGATTTTATAAAATCTAATTCAATAAATGGTTTGGAGAAAAAAGAAACAAACGAAGCAAGAAAGCTTCTTCTTGAAGTCAACGGAGTAGGCCCTGAGACAGCTGATTCTATCCTGCTTTATGCACTTGATAAGCCAATATTCGTTGTGGATGCATATACAAAAAGGATATTCGGAAGGCTGGGATTTAAGGAACAGACATATGAAGAGTTCCAGCAACTGTTCCATAACAGCCTTGAAAATGATGCAAAACTATTCAACGAATACCATGCACTTATTGTTGAGCTTGCCAAAAAGCACTGCAAAACAAAGCCAATCTGCAATGGCTGCCCTCTAGGCAATATATGTCCATATAAAAAGATTTAAATATCAACAAACAAGGTAAAGACTAAAAAGAGGTATTATGGACTTAATAGTTGCAGGTGTGGGGATTATTGTATTTTTTATGGTTCTGTCGCTAGTATTCTCCACAGTAAAAGGCATCTTCAAGATATTATTTATGATATCTTCACTTGCTACCATATTAATGGTTATAGCAGGCGGGATGATCATAAGTGACTTTAAGGATTTCCAGAAAAACTTCCCTGTATCGGAGAAAAAGCTCATACTTGAAGAAGATAATAAAATACTCAGCGCACTGGAGATGAACGGAGATATGGAGTTTCCAGAGTTCTTTTCAGAAGAGCAGATGGAGCAGTACTCGGAATATCTCACAAAGAGGGAATACAAAATGATGCTTGGGGAGAGCTATAAGCTTATGATTATGGATACTGGGATAATAGAAGAAATGCCTTCTGACGCAATAAGCATTGATGGCTCAGAATTTACAAAAGAGTTCCTGCTTGAAGTATTGAGGTCTGATAACCCAAACAGCCTCATGCAGGATTCGGGAATGGACCTTTTCCTTGATGATTCAGTGCTAAAGGCAAGCCTGTTCACTACAGCTTTCAATGAGATTGTTACTGACCCCATATATTTCTTTACCCAGTATAAAGAAGGAAATATTCTTATTTACCCTGAAACCCCGATGTTCAAGGCAATTAGGTATATTCCATTAAATATGGTCAAAAGTATGACCAATAGTGCTATATCAAAGGTTGAGGAAAGAATACCAATCATATAAGAGGTGCTAAAATGGGTTTATTTGATAAGATTGCTTTTTGGAGAAAAGAGCCAGAGCTTCCTGATGTCAGCAGCTTTGGAAAAGAGTCTGGCTTTAAAGGCGCAGGCGGATATGGCGAGTCTGGATTTGGCAAGAGCGGATTCGGTGCGGGACAGAAGGGCAGTGGTTTTGATTCAGTAGGGCTTGGGGATGAAAGCTTCCCTACAGATATTGAGCCAGGCATGCCCGAGATAGAGCCAGGATACGGTGGCGGACCAGGACTCCAGCAGCAAGAACCTCAGTTTGGCGCACCTCTTCAGAGGCCAAGACAGCAGCAGTGGCAGAGGCCTCAGCAGCCCTTTGGAGCCCCTATGCAGCCCATGCAGCCATCCAATCAGATGGAAATGACCATGACTAAGGATTTTGAGATTGTATCAAGCAAGCTTGATATGCTTAAGGCCACATTAGACGGGATTAACCAAAGGCTTGAGAATTTAGAAAGACTGTCACAGGACAAAAGAAACAGGTGGTAATGGATTATTTTTAATTTAAGATCTCTTTGTCAGATCTATTAGTTCTTTATGGATTTTCCCGTTTGAGGCAACAAACCCTTCATTGCCCAAGGAATGCGCCTCTCCAGCACGATTTGTAACCTTTCCGCCTGCTTCCTGCACAATAAGCATTCCGGCAGCAATATCCCATGGGTTAGTAGAATGCTCAATATAAGCATCAGCATCTCCTTTTGCGAGATATGCAAAATTAACACAGGCTGCCCCAAGAATTCTAAGCCTGAATACTTTATCCATCAATAAATCAATAGCCTTGAGCTTTACGTGTCTGTCTCTTCTTAATCCTCCATCATATAATATCATTGAATCGTTCAAATTGGAGTTCTTAGAAACATGCATCTTCTTTCCGTTAAGAAATGCGCCTTTTCCTTTCTCAGCCACATAAAGCTGGCCAAAATAAGGCAAAAATATGACCCCTAAGATGACCTCTTGCTTATGTTTAAGAGCAATGCACGTTCCAAACATATTCAGCCCTGCAAGGAAATTATGAGTCCCGTCTAAAGGGTCTATAATCCACATATAATCAGAATCTTTCTTTTTCTCTCCGCACTCCTCTGAAAGGATTGAGTGGTTAGGATACTTAGACTTGATTACACTGATTATCTTCTTTTCAGCCTCCAAATCAACCTTAGAGACAAGGTTATCCTCAAACTTGACTTTTCCCTTGACACCTTTGCCGTAATACTTCATAAGTATCTTTCCGGCTTCTTTTGCTGCTCTTATTGCTGTCTGCTTCATCTTAAAGTTTAATCTGGTTTTCTTTTATAGTATTGAGCACAAGCTTAGTGTTTGTCTTCTGGATAAAATCATAAGTCTGAATCTTCTTTAAAAAACTATCCATAGCTCTTGTCGAGGTGAATTTTGCGATTATGGTTGCGTCATACTCTCCGGTTGTGTCATAGACTGCATAAACATTAGGTGATGAGGCAATCTTTTTCTCAAGCTCAAACAGCTTTCCTTTAGAAATCTTTACTTCAATTATAACATGAGTCCCATAGCCAAGCTTCTCATAGTTTATTTTAGCTATATTTCTCTCAATAATGCCTTCTTTCTCAAGCTTTTTTATGCGGTTCATCACTGTAACAAAGCTCACATTAAGCTGGCTTGAAAGCTTTCTAAGGGGAATTTTGTTATCTTCAACTAAGGCGTTTATTATTTTCTCGTCG
>CAYUUH010000008.1:5746-15617 GCA_964447855.1 uncultured Methanosarcinales archaeon
TATTGTCATTTAGTTTACCTTGTTAATTTCAAGCGTTATAGGAAAAGGGATATTTAACAAATATATAAACATTTCTATTTTAACTATATTTTGTTAAGAAATAATCGAAAAAAGCTTATATAATTTAAGTGAGCCCAACAAGATATCGAGTTTAGAGGGTGAGACGATTATGAAAATGAAACTGGTTTTATTGGGCTTGGGGATTTTATTGCTTGCAGGAATTGTTTCTGCACAGATAGACACTGCTTCGGAAATAGAAGGAATAAAGACTAGCATCAACACTATATGGGTCCTGATTGCAGCATTTTTAGTATTTTTTATGCAGGCTGGCTTTGGGATGGTAGAAGCAGGGTTTATCAGGGCAAAGAACACTGTAAATATCCTGATGAAGAACTTCCTTGATTTCTCAATGGCTTCTATTGCATATTATATTGTTGGGTTTGGTTTGATGTTTGGTGTAGGGAACCTAATCTTTGGAAAAACAGGGTTTATGATGACTAATCTCCCCTCCATGATGAATGGGATTCCGACAGGAGCTTTCTGGTTTTTCCAGGCTATGTTTGCCGCAGCTGCAGCAACAATTGTAGCAGGGGCATTAGCTGAGAGGCTCAAGTTTAAGGCATACCTTGCATATTCATTCATAGTTTCTGCGTTGATTTATCCGCTTGTAGGCCACTGGATATGGGGCTCTGGATGGTTAGCTAACCTGGGATTCATGGACTTTGCAGGCTCAACCGTTGTTCACGCTGTAGGAGGCTCAGCTGCGTTTATAGGAGCTTTATTGCTTGGGCCAAGGATTGGAAAGTATAACAAAGACAAGAGCGCAAACGCAATCGTAGGGCACAACCTGCCATTGGCTGCTCTTGGAACCCTAATACTATGGTTTGGATGGTTCGGGTTTAACCCAGGCTCAACGCTGTCTGGTATGGACTCGTTTTTGATTGCAAAAGTAGCTGTAACAACAAACCTTTCAGCTGCAGCTGGCGCAATAGTAGCCATGGTCATCACTTGGTATAAATATGGAAAGCCTGACTTTGGAATGACTATGAACGGAGCTTTAGCTGGACTTGTTGCAATAACAGCAGGCTGTGCATTTGTACACCCAATAAATGCGATGATTATCGGGGCAATAGCTGGAGTGATAGTCGTTTATGGAGTGCTATTTATGGACAAGATAAATGTCGACGACCCTGTAGGCGCAATATCTGTACACGGGATGTGCGGGATATTCGGAACAATTGCAGTTGGCCTTTTCCACGAAGATCTTGGGCTCTTTGTAGGCGGTGGAGCTAAGCTGCTTGGGGTGCAGGCACTTGGAACCTTTACAGTTGCAGCTTTCGTAATAGGCTCGATGTTCCTTGTATTCAAGCTGATTGACAAGACAATAGGTCTAAGAGTAAGCCGTGACGAAGAGCTTATAGGACTTGACATCGGAGAGCACGCAAACGAAAGCTATGGCGGCTTCCAGATATTTACAACAGACTGAGGAGATGGTGATAAAATGAAAATGATAACTTCGATAATAAGGCCTGAAAGGCTTCCTGATGTTAAAGAAGAGCTTTTCAAGGTCAAGGTCTATAGGATGACTGTAGGTAATGTCATAGGTGCAGGCCAGCAAAAAGGCTTCAAGGAACAGTACAGGGGAGTTATCCAGGAGATAAGGCTTAACAAGAAGATAAAAGTAGAGATTGCTGTCAATGACAGCTTTGTAGAGACAACTGTTAAGGCTATAATCCGCGGAGCAAGAAGCAACGGAGGCCGTATCGGAGACGGAAAGATATTTGTATCTCCGCTTGATGACTGCATCAGGATACGCACAGGGGAAGCTGGTATTGACGCAATAGGTGGAACATCAGATGAGGTTGAGAAAGGCCATAAAAAACGAATAATAAAGGCTTAAAGATAGGCCTTTATTTTTTAGATTTTCCAGTATTCTTCAGGAAAAATCTTCATGGTCTATATCCATCTTTTATGTCTCTTCCTTTTGTTTATTAACCTGTATAACATTAAACTCAATCCACTTAGTGATATAACTATAATTATTTCAGCCAAATGCTTAAGTCCGGCAATTTCGCCTTCTGCAACAGCCATACCAGTGATTGGTATTTGTTCACCAGGTTGTGTCCCATTAGGTTCAAAGCCTGTTTTTTCTTCTACGGGTGCAAGCTCTTCCTCACCTATTTGCTCTTCTTCAGGCTCAAGCTCTATTGTAATCTCTTTTACACACTCTTCCAAATCAAATTCATACTCAACATCATAATATCCTGGGCTTTCAACAAGAAGAGTATAATCTCCTGGTTGGGTTAAATCAAAAGTTGTTGCTAAAGAATCAGTAGAATCAGAGGGTTCTACTTTCAAGAGATAGTTATGCATTATCATATTCTCAGTATCTATATTATTGCCTCTAAAGACAGACATTTCAACATTAGACATAATTCTGTCATCTAAGGTTTTTACAATCAAAGTTATTGGCTTATCAACACATTCTCTTATTACACGAACATTCATTGGATATTTAGATGAGGTAGCTCCTCCTGAAGGGATTGCTGCTGCCTGGACGCCCCTAATTGCAGAGGCTGCTAGATTATCTACTTTGATTCTTGTGCCTCCATCAGTGCAATTTAGGCCATTTAAGACAACTCCTGTACTGTTTCCGATACATGAAGTAAGGTTAGTCTCGTTTGCTCCATTACAGTCTAAACTCATCTCAGATATTGAAGATATCTCCGCATCTTTTGCACAGAAAGAGATAAAACTGTTATCATCCAGATACATGGATTTTGTTATTCCTGCCTGTAATTGACCTGACAAGTTAACTATAAGATAAGTTGAAGTTGACTGCAGGCTGACTTTTGAAAGGTCTAAACTGCCTGCTGAGAAATTATGGAAAAAGGATACTAATTTGTCTGAGCCATCCCAGAATATGACTTCTAACATTCCATAAAAGCTTCCACTAGCAGTAGTGCCATTAATGCTCACGTTCAGATTTGATATTCCTGTAGTCTGAACACTTGAACTATCTCCAAATAAGGTATCGTTTACGTCTGGGATTCCATCTCCATCGCTATCAGCAGAATAATATGTATCTACAGTAAATGTTCTTGTCTCTGAAGTGTTTGTGTTGCCTGAATCATCAATGCAAGTTATATTCCAGTTATGGCTTCCGTCTGAGATAGCAATAACAGTATGGTTGGTTGCTGTCCCATTTAAAGAAGCAATATTTGAAGAATTCACTAAGCCATCAATTGTAAGGTTGCATAATAAGCTCGTATCACTGTTATCTGTAGCTGTCCAGTTGAAATTAATTGAGCTTGAAGAACTATTGTAGGCATCTAGGGGGTAGTTTAACACTATACTTGTTGGTGTTGTGTCAGGACATGCAGCAGTAGAATTGATGTTTGTAACATCAGTTGTGTTTATGTTTCCTGTATGGTCTTTAGTGTGAACTGTTAAGTTGTAAGTTGTGTTGCAGGTTAGGCCTGTTGCATTGTAGAAATTGTTTGTAGTGTTTGCTACATTTACGCCATTAAGGTATAGAATGCTTGCGTTAAAGTCTGAATCTACTGGGTTTGTCCACTGCCAATTTATCGCGGTTGTGTTAATGACTATTGAGCTTAGAGCTGTTACTGTCGCAGGAGGTGTTGTATCTAAGGCAGGTACATTAGCTGCTGTAGTGAAATTATAAAAACCAGTAGTATTGCATTTTGCAGATGCGTCACAACTAGTTACATTATAATAATACAATGTACTGTTTGTCAAGCCTGTTAAGCTTATTACATGTGAGATTACTAAGCTCGAGTTTGATACAACTGTTCCTAAAGCAATCGTTGTTCCGTAGTTTACGCTTGAGTTAGCTGCTTCATCTGTTGTCCAGATTATGTTTGTTGACTGGTTAGTTGTAGAAGAATTTGCTACATTTAATATTGCGGGAGCTTTTGTGTCTACAGTAAACGTTCTGTTTTCAGTTATATTGGTGTTTAGTCCATCATCTACTGCTGTTGCATAAAAAGTGATGATAGTTCCATCAGGATAGTTTGAAGCATTCCATTCAAAACTGCAAAGTGAAAGTGGATAGTAACATTTTGCTACTTCCCCAGTGTCATTCCATATTTGGATTTTATCTAAATGAGGGTCAATAGCACTTACATTTATTGTAACTATTCCTGAAACTGGAGTTCCATTTAGAGGTGTTGGAGCTATGAATTGTATTTGCGGGGGAGTATTGTCAATGCTAAAAGTACCTGAGAGAGTATCACTTGCTGTATTACGTTCAGATGTTGCATTTTCAAAAACAGTTATTGTTAGGCTGTATGTTCCGTCTGCATATTGGGTAGAGTTAAATGGATAAAAAGTACTGTTTGAATTCCCGTAGTTAGAAACAAGAGTTGAATTAAATGATAAGTCTGGATTTAAAAGAGTTATATTAAATTGTAAACTATCTCCTTCTTCATCATAAACTTGGGACCAAACTATATTATGGGTTCCCCAAGTTAATGCCCCTGCAGTTGGATATAAAATGGAAGGGGCAGTGGGGTTATCATTTACAAATGATATTGTGAAATTGGCTTTTTCTGTATTATTTAGAGCTCCAAACAAATCAGTTGCATAAACAGTTATATTGTATAATCCATTTAGATTAGTATTATTGAAAGATCCAACATACCAGCTAGAGTCTATCCCAGTATTAAAATCGTCCCAAGAAACATTTACACTTCCCCATCCAGGGTATGTTCCTTCTACTTCTAGTGTAGGGTATAATACCTCATCAAGGTTTAAATTGTTCTGTGAAACAGATTCCTCATTCCAGTCTCCTAAAGTATTATTCCAGGTATAGAAAGTGAAATTATTCATCACCCTAGTTATTCTGAATTTTCCTGCTGTTTCTTCTGGAAGTGCATCTCTGCTTCCGATATATTCTGAAATATTTCTATCACTTGCAAAAACATCCAAGGTAGCATTATATCCTGTCCAGTTACCCCAAGACATGATTACATATCTTCCAAGTAACGGATTTGGGGATTCCGATAACTTTAGATTTATTGCAATGTCTTTTCCAATAGCAGAAGTTATATTATAAGAGACATTAATATCAAAATTCATGATTACTGGATATCTTGAGGTAAGACTGCAGTAAGTGTCTGTATTTGGGCTTCCGTCACCAGTTAATGAAGTATATGCTTTATCTGTTACTGTTGTATCTATGTTGGCAATGCATGTCTGGCTTGGGCCGATTGAAGAACTTCCAACTGCCCATATACCTATTAAAACGGTATTGAAATCAAAATTATCTGACTGTACAACTTGGTATAAACTTACATTTTCTTGAGTTGAATCTGGTAGAGTGATTATTGCTTTAGAGATATTTACTCCATCTGAATCAGTTATATTAACTTTCAATCCAATTCTTGTGCCTTCATCGTAGGTTAGCCCCCCAGGGTGCTCAATGATGACGCTTGGAGGGGTGAAAATAAAGTTGCTTATTGTGAAATTTCCTGTTAAGGTGTGGGTATTACTTAATCTTTCAGCAGTGTTATTTTCAAAGACAGTAATTCTTAAGAAATAAATTCCATTTGGATATAATGCGGTGTTCCAATTATAACTTGTTGAATTTATATTTCCGTAATTGCTTACTATTGTTGAATTAAAACTTAAATCTGGATTTAGCAAGGTGATGTTAAACTGAACTGAATCATGTTCTTCATCATGAACTCCTAGCCATATAATATCAATTGTATTTTGTAAGAAAATATTTGGAGTTGGGTATAATATAGATGGTATTGAAGGGGCATCATTTGTCGCAGAGATATTAAACCAGGATGTTTCTGTATTGTTTACTGCTCCGAGAGTATCATTCACAATAAAAGTTACATTGTAAATTCCACTGATAATTGTATTAGTATATGCTCCAAATAAGAAATCATTAGCTGATATTCCTAAATCATCCCAAGTCATGTTTAATGGATAGTAAAACGGTGCAGATACAGCAACCAGCATACTAAAGTATAATGCTCTTGATAATAAAAATTCATTCTGAGTTATATTTTCTTGACGCCATGAATCATTTGTATTATTCCATGTATAAATTGTGAAGTTGTTTCCTGTTCTTTTTATTCTTATTTTTCCATATGTATCTGATGTTGGCCTTTGCAATATGTAATCTGTGAAATTTGCTGAGTTTACCAACACTTCATATCCTGTTGTGTTTGTGATACTAAAACTTAGGTAATATCCTGTAGATTCCAGGCTAGTTCCTTCACTAAAAAACAAGAAAGGAGTTGTTCCTGGGAGTAAGGGGCTTGTTAGGTTGAATGAAACATTTAAGTCAAAGTCTCCATCTATTCTTTTTAATGAGTTTATACCGCACGCTGTAACCGGATAAGGAGTACCATCTCCGCTCATCGACACAAACACCTTTCCTTCTTGAGTTGAGTTTATGTCTGCTACGCATGTCTGGCCTGGGCCTGTAACTGATGTTTGAGCCCATTTTGTTCCGATTGTGTTAGAATTGAAGTTGTCACTTTCCTGTCCTGTTCCAAGAGTTATGTTCTCTATTGTGCTGTTTGGCGTTGTGACCTGAGCAATTGCAGTATCAATTCCATGGCTATCAGAGGCATTTATTGACAGGATTACTTCATAATTTTCATCACTCGTTTCACCAAGAGGGGCGTTAATAATAACGCTTGGAGGATATCCCATCACGATAATGTTTCTAGTTTCAGAAACATTGAAAGTTCCCAAGCTATTGTTTGCATAAACTTTGTAAGTATAAGTTCCTATTGAAAGATTTGTTTTATTGGAATAGCAGGTTACATTATTTCCTGTTCCAACTTGGGTCATTGTCTCGTTTGCTCCATCCCAGTTTAATAAGCAGGAACTAATATTGATAGAGCCTGAAACACTTGTATTTATTATCATGTCTGCAGCTATCGGAGTATTATTATTCGGAGTTGGTGGAATAAAGTTTATTTGAGGAGCTGTTAAATCAAGAGTTATTGTGTAATTTCCTTCACTGCTGTAATCATAATTTCCATTTGCATCATATCCTAAACAGTTCCATCTGAATGAATCTTGATAAGGAATGGCGTAATCCCAAGATGTTTGATTGAAGGTTCCAGTTAGGCTTGTGGTATTTGAATAAACTAAACTGCTGCTTGAGTTCCAGATTAACAATGTTAAATTTGCGATATCTACATCTGAGATGTTGCAGCTGAAAGTCTGCAATGCTGTACCTGTAAGGGTTGCATTTGCAGGAGAGATTAGGTGAATTGTTGGAGGAGTTATCTCTCTTGCAGTTATTGTGTAGGTGTCAAGCCTGCTGAAGTTTACAGGAGGCAAATAGATTGTGCCATTGATGGAAAAATTACATTGGTTGGTTATGTCTAAAGGAATTCCAGTTTGATATTTTAGAACAGTGAAATTCCAGCTACTATCAACCCCATATGCAGAATAATTTGTCCAGATAGTTAAGTCGTTTATTAGAAAATCACTGATTAATATGGAGATAATTGTTATGTTCCAGCTAGTGCTTGAACTATCATTTGAAATGAGAGCTTCTTCGTCTCTAATAGAATCTAAGAACAAAGAATCAACTGTTTCGTTTAATACAGTGTATGCTGGAATAGTTTCAGTTGTCCAGATGATTTCATTTAAAGAACTTACTTGAGCAATTGAACTGGCATTTACAGAAGAATTGTCTGATGCTAATAGCCCCCCTGTAGAGTTGTATACATAGGTTGTATTTGGTGCTATGCTGTTAGGGTAGAGAGCTAATATTCTTGTCAGGAATGTATACGTATCTTGTGTAGATGCGTTCTGGGAATTGTTAAACTCAATGACATATCTTCTTCTAGAGCTTGTATTCGAATTTGGGCCTAGAGTATAGCCTGAATCTAGCTGATAGCTATCTATCAATATCCCATCAAAGCTTAATCTTTTTGCATAAGGAATAATTAAATTAGCAGGCTCATTTGTATAATTATAATACAAATTAATTTGTTCATCAACATTAGCACTGCAATTCATATATAGCGCTAATCCTAAATAAAAAGTCGAATCTATTTTACGGCTTTCGTTGCCAGTGTAATTAGATTCTATTAGAGTAGGAGTATTAGATGGAATAGATACGGGGCTGCCGCAATCTAAATGAAGTGGTTCCCAGATATGTGCTGAATCAAATTTGCAAAGAACTGGTTTGCAGGAAGTATCATTTATTGATAGGTTCATGCGCATTGTAAAAGGGGGGCTGAATAAATACGAGTTTACAAAACTGCAATCTTCATCAGAATCACAGAATATAATGTTGTCTACTAAATTCATTCCAGAGACCAGGCTGACATTATAATTTTTAATGTACAGGCTTCCATTAGTTATTGGTTCTTTTCTAAGGTAGGTGGTTGTCCATTTTCCGCTGTCATAGGTGTGATTTGCAGTCTCCCACAAATAAGCATAAAACCAAACATTAACTGAGGTAGTATTTGAAGCATCAGCATAGTTCGTTTTTGAACAGGTTACGTTAATTTGAGATGTGGAGTAGAGGTCAAAGGTTGAATGATTGCCTGTGTAATTTCCACTGGAAGGGTTATAATCTAAAGTATGGGTCGCTCCTTCTACATGTTGGAGCGTAAGAATGCAGGTTGCATCAGGTATGGGATTTCCTAAACTGTCTAGGTATCTTGCATTGAAGTTTATGTAAACATCATAACCCTGACCAGGACTTCTTCCTTGAGGATATGTCTCTTTATCTGTGCTTAGTATGACTGAAGTATTTATTGCTTGCACTATAAAGCTTTGAATGTCTGTTTGATTGCTATTTCCTGAGGTATCGTTTGCCCAGAAATACCATGTTATGTTTGTTCCTGCATTTGCAGTTATCAAAGAAACGTTTTCAGAAACATTTGTTACTCCTGTGAATGCTGTATAACTTGAATTAATCCAGTTTCCTGTCTGATTTATTGCAAAAATATACCCTGCTAATGAATCAGTGTCTGTCCAGGTTGCATTAAACTTCACCAGGTCTCCGTTGTAGACTGTTGTTGTATTTTTTGAAGGGTTGCTCCATGAAGGGGCAGTTGTGTCTGAAGTCCAGTTTAGCACAACAGTTCTGTTTGTTCCCCAGCCTAAATTATTGTTATTATCGCTGCATCCGATGTTCCAGGTAAAGGATTTATTATATAATCCTGAGATATTAAAGCTTGTAATATTGCTTGTTCCTGTCAAAATCTGTGTTTGGTTCAAACTCCAAGTTCCTGAATAATTTGTCCATAAACTGCAATTTTTCAGCTGAATATCCTCAGTCACAGTTGCATTGAACGTTAAATTAACATATTGGCTTGTTGAATTGACATAGTTTGCAGGAGGATATGAAAGAGTTACATTCGGAGGTGTTGTGTCAGTCCAGTTTAGCACAATAGTTCTGTTTGTTCCCCAGCCTATCTGGTTTATGTTATCACTGCATCCGATGTTCCAGATAAATACTTTATTAGATAATCCTGAGATATTAAAGCTTGTAATATTGCTTGTTCCTGTAATAATTTGTGTTTGGTTTCTTGTCCAAACTCCAGAAATATTATGCCATAGGGAGCAGTTTGCAAGGGTGTTTTTAGTTGTGGCAGTTGCATTGAAAATTAAATTAACATATTGGCTTGTTGAATTTACGTATCCTGCAGGAGGATGAGAAAGAGTTACATTCGGAGCAGGGTTTCTTATCCCAGTTACATTAATGTCATCTAAACTGCATATTTCGTTATTGGATCCAGCATTGCAACCAAACCTGATCTTTAAGTTTGGATTGTTGTTTGCAGATGCAGTTAAGTTAAAACTATATTGAGTCCATGCCAGAATATCTTCTACACTCATTAATTGTGTCCAGGCA
>CAYUUH010000009.1:0-11382 GCA_964447855.1 uncultured Methanosarcinales archaeon
AAACTTTAAATATATCCTTGTTTAGGAGTCATGAGGAGGGGTGGTAGATTGATAAGTGGCAAAAAAAAGAAGCAGATTGCGGTTCTTACAGGAGGCGGTGATGCTCCTGGGCTAAATGCAGTTATCAGAGGCATTGTTATAAAAGCAAAATCTTTAGGTTATGATATTCTAGGGATTCTTAACGGATGGCAGGGCCTTGTTGAAGGGCTCCCTAAGGGGACTCTTGACCTGGACCATGTAGAAAATATCCATATGCTTGGAGGCACCATACTCCACACCTCAAGGACAAACCCTTACAAGATAGAAAACGGAGTAAAAAAGGTCAAGGACAACCTCAAGAAGCTGAAGTGCGACTATCTAATTGCAATCGGCGGAGAGGACACTCTTGGAGTTGCAAACAAGCTTGCTAAAGAAGGAATCAAGGTTGTCGGCGTTCCAAAGACAATTGACAATGACCTTAATGCTACTGACTATACTTTTGGATATAATACTGCCATTACCAGAGCAACAGAGGCAATGCAGAATCTCCACACAACTGCTGCTTCGCACCACAGGATTGTGATTGTAGAGGTAATGGGCAGGCATGCAGGCTGGATGACCCTTGAATCAGGAATGGGCGGCGGAGCATCCTATATACTTCTTCCTGAGGAAGAGACAGATGCAGATGATATTGTAAAAGTAATCAAAGATAGAGCAAAGAAAGGCAAGAATTATGCAATAATCGCTGTTTCTGAGGGAGCAAAGCTTAAAGGAGAAGAAGTTTACAAAGATGCAAAGGTAGACCAATTCGGCCATAAAATTCTTGGCGGAATCGGAGAGAGGCTTGCAAAAATCCTTGAAGAGAAAACAGGAAAAGAATGCAGGCATGTTGTTCTTGGACATTTGCAGCGCGCTGGGGAGCCGACTGTGTTTGACCGCGTGCTTGGAACAAGGCTTGGTGTAAAGGCAGCTGAAATGATTGACAATGGAGAGTTTGGAAAGATGGCTGCATTAAGCGGGACTGAGATTATAGCTGTTCCTTTGGAGAAAGCAGTTGGTACTCTGCGAGTTGTACCCAAAGGCAGGATTGATGAGGCAAAAATATTTTTCAGGTGATAAAATGTTTATAACAAACAAAGAACTAATGGATAAGGCAATGAAAGAGGGCTTTGCCCTTGGTGCATTCAATATAAATAATATGGAGATTACTCAGGGCATAATTGAAGCTGCAAAAGAGCTTAATGCCCCGCTAATCCTGCAGGTAAGCAAAGGCGCACGCGCATATGCAGGAAGAACATATATCATGAAGATTGCAGAAGCAGCTGAAAAGGATTCTGGACTGCCTATTGCGATACACCTCGACCACGGGCCTGACTTCAAGCTCTGCAAGGAAGTTATTGATGACGGATTTACCTCAGTTATGATTGACGGCTCTCACGAGCCTTTTGAAGGCAACGTCAAGCTGACAAAGCAGGTTGTTGACTATGCGCATCCAAAGGGAGTTTCTGTTGAGGCAGAACTTGGAAAACTCGTTGGAGAGCAGTTTGATTCCGGTGAAGGCGGAAAGGTTGCTGCAAATGCAGTATACACTGACCCTGAGGAGGCAAAAGAGTTTGTAGAGAAGACAAAGTGTGACTCACTTGCTGTTGCTATAGGAACCTCTCATGGAGCTTATAAGTTTAAGGCAGAGCCTAAGCTTGATTTTGACAGGCTTAAGCAGATTCGCGAGCTTGTCAAGATACCTCTTGTTTTGCATGGGTCTTCTTCTGTGCTGCCTGAATATGTTGCAATCTGTAACAAGTACGGCGGAAAGATTATGGGGAGCAAGGGAGTTCCTGAAGACCAGATAAAGAAGGCTGTCAAGATTGGAGTTCAGAAAGTGAATATAGACACAGATTTGAGGTTGGGTATGACTGCTGCAGTGAGAAAGGCTTTTGCAGAAGACCCAGGAGAGTTTGACCCAAGGAAATACCTAGGGCCTGCAAGGGACATGATTAAGGAGATTGTTACCAGAAAAATAAAGCTGCTTGGCTGCGACGGAAAGGCAGACTTGTTTAGGAAGAAAAAGTAGGGTGAATAATAATCAAAAACCAAGGGTGAGATAAATGGATAAAATCAAAGTTGGAGTTGTTGGTTATGGAACTATAGGGAAAAGAGTTGCTGATGTAGTGCAGCTGCAGAAAGATATGGAACTTATTGGAGTATCTGCTAATTCGTATAGTTTCAAGATGGATACTTGTGCAGAGAAAGGAATTCCTATGTTTGCTGTCAATAATGAAGCAAAGGAAGACCTCTCTAAGAACGGACTAAAGACTGATGGGATGTTCGAGGACTTGATAAAACAATGCGATGTTGTTGTGGACTGCAGCCCTAAGAAGGTTGGAGCTGAGAATAAAGAGAAATACTATGTTGCTAACAAGGTGAAAGCAATATTCCAGGGAGGGGAAAAACATAAGGTCGTACAGGCAAGCTTTGTTGCGCAGTGCAACTATAACGAAGCCTTAAACAAGGACTATGTGAGGGTTGTAAGCTGCAACACAACCGGAATGTGCAGAACCCTTAGCGCAATAGACAAGATAGCAGGGATAACAAGGGTTGACGCAACAATGATAAGGAGAGGTGCAGACCCATGGGATATAAGGCACGGCCCAATGAATGCTATTGTGCCTGTACTTGAACTGCCATCTCACCACGGGCCTGATGTCCAGACAGTCCTTAAAAACATGAAAGTGTTTACTACTGCGCTGAGCGTTTCAACATCATTAATGCATATGCATAATCTTATAGTTGATATAAAAAATGATGTAACTGCAGAAGATATCCTTAAGGTTCTTCAGAATACAACAAGGGTACGTGTCGTAAGCAACGATGCCAAGGTAAGAAGCACCGCAGAGATAATGGAATATGCAAAAGACCTTGGAAGAAACAGGGGAGACATGCCTGAGATCTGTGTATGGAAAGAAGGAATCGGAGTGCAGGACAAGAAGCTATTCTATATGCAGGCTGTACACCAGGAGTCTGATGTCATCTGCGAGAACATCGATGCTATCCGTGCAATGATGGGCTTTGAAGACGGCGCAAAATCAATAAAGATGACAAACGAAACAATGGGCATTAAATAAGCCATTGTTTAATTTTTATTTCTGTTTCTATCTCTTTATCAGCATTGCTTTCTGGAAATTCTTTCTTTTTCCTGTCCAATAGATTAAGATACAGGTCTTGTTTCTGTATTAGGAATTCACGGTTCTTTAGTTCAGGAAAATGATTAATTACAATATCAGTTCTTTCAATATTATCAATCGAGTCTTTTACTGTTTCATGGACAGGATACTGGAACTTGATTCCTCTATTGTTCTGAAACAATTTACATATTCTTCTTACGAAATAGCCTTTGAAACCATGAGCTTCTTCTGCTACAAACCTAGGGTGTATGGTGATATTTGTGTAGGTCTTTTGTATAAAGCTGTATCCTAATTTGTTTTTATTTTTAGCTAACTCTTTTATCTTATTGAAGTCTTCTTTATTGATTCTTTCGTCAGGGTCTAGCCATAGAACCCAATCTTTAGTGGCTTTTTCAATAGAAAAATTCCTCAATTCAGAAAAATTATTATTAAACTCTTTAAAAAATATCTTATCTGTGAATTTCTTAGCAATCTCAACTGTTTTATCTTTGCTTCCAGTATCAACAACTATAATCTCATCGACAAGGTCTTTGATTGAATCTAAGAAATCCTTAATAAACTGCTCCTCATCTTTTACAATCATGCACAAACTTATAGTAGGCATTCTGCTCTCAGGTCAAAAGGAGTTGCTTTGTTGACCTTTACCTTGAGAATTGTCCCCAGCTTATGGGTTCCCTGAACAACAACTGGCTTATATGCAAAGTTCCTTCCGACCATTGTGTTGTCTTTCCCTTCTTCATCTATAAGTATCGTTCCGACCCAATCAAGCCACTTCTCATTGTTCATCATGGAAATATTTCCAAATATTTCTGTAAGCATCCTGCTCCTGTCCTTCACAAGCCCGCCGTCAAGCTGGGGCATCTTTGCTGCCTCTGTCCTTGCCCTTGCCTGGAACCTTGAGATGTTGAGCACATCAGGCCTTAGCTCTTTTACCAGGTTTAAGGAGTCCCTGAACTGGTCTTCTGTCTCTGTAGGGAAGCCGCAGATTATGTCTGTGGAGATTGTGAGGTTTTGGACCTCTGTTTTGAACTTGTTTACAAGCTCCTTAAAATCTTCTGCTTTGTAATTGCGGTTCATCAGCTTAAGGATTTCGTTGTTTCCTGACTGGACAGGTATATGGAGGAACTTGAATATTTTCTTGCTGTTTTTGTAAACCTTGATTAAATCATCTGCTATGATTCTTACATTATTCGGGTTCATCATGCCAAGCCTTAGCATGAATTCCTTTTCTATCTTAAGAATCTCTTCAAGAAGTTCAGGAAGGGCAGCAGCTCCCTTGTCTATCCCATAGGCTGCGTTGTCCTGGCTTGTTATCCAGATTTCTTTGCAGCCGTCATCAAGGCACTTTTTTACTTCTTCAATGATGATTTCTTTAGGATATGAAATTAGCTGGCCTTTGATGAGCCTTACTGAGCAGTATGTGCATGCATTGCTGCAGCCTGAAAGAATCGGAACTATGCCTACAACTGGATTATTCCTTACCTTTGGCAGGCATATCTTTACTTCCCCGGTCTCTTCTGAAAGAACTGAGATAGGGTTGTCATTTATTGTCTCTTCAACAACCTCGACTATGCTTCTCAGGTTGTTTGTGTTTATGAGGCTTACATCCTGAGAGAGGTCGCTTATAGAATCTATAAGCTCTGGAGTAAGGCATCCTGCAACAATATATTTCCTATAGGGGAACTGCTCAATTGTCTCCCTGATGCTTCTTAATGCTGTTGCCTCTCCCTTAACTGTGCAGACGTTGATTATTATTACCTGGGCTTCATCCGGCTTGTCAACTATCTCAAACTTAGCTTCTTTTACAAGGCCCTTCATAACCTCTGTCTCTGAGAAGTTTGTCGAGCAACCGTGAGTTTTGAAATATACTTTATCCATAACATTGAAGGATTGACCGAGGGTATAAAAAGATAATGAATTGGCATAGCTTTAAATACGTGGCTTAAGACCAGTCGTGACTTATGGATGGAGAAACTATAGCAAAAAAAGCAAGAAGAAGTATAAGCAGGTATTGCTATGAAGACTGTAAGTCCTACTGCTGCAGAAAAGGATACCTTCCGGTTAAGGAAGAAGAAGTGGATTTAGTTACGCAGGGAAGAAAAGAGGAGCTTCTTCAGAAGGGGATCCTAAAAAAGATTGGTGATGGGAAATATTCATTGTATCTGGGCAATTATGACACTCCGTGCCCTAGCTTGTTTGATTATAAATGTTTGATTCACAAGAAGAAGAACAGGCCTGATGTGTGTGCACAGTTTCCATTATTTATCGAGGGAAAGATGATTAAGCTTTCTCCAAGATGCCCTGCTGTAAAAGAGGGCTTGTTCTATCCTTATGTGAGCCAGCTTCTAAGGCTAGGGTATAAAGTTATCAAGGCAGATGCTTATGCTGATATGGAGCTTTACAAGTTTGAGCCTAACCTTAAGTTTGAGAAAAAGCCGTTGGCTGTTGAAGAATAACTAGTTCTTATAAGCAGGCCGTTTGATATCCATCATCCATTCTGTAAGAACCCTCGTTTCATGCTCGTCAGGAGTGTGGATTGCCTCGTGAAGGTCAACCATCTTGCCTAGAGGGCTGTACAGCATGTCAGCTCTTAAAGCCTGATAGCCGTCGCCAAGATAAGTAAACCCAAGAACTCCCCCCATCTGGGATTTAGGGAATATCTCAAGCCATTTGTTCTCTGCTAAATTTGAAAAGTCCTGCTTGTTTATTTCTTTCTTTTCCTCATAGTTGAGTAGAGGGATGTTATAGTTGATAGTTACATGCTCTTGAGAATAGTTTCCTGTGTATTCTATTTCAGTTGAGTAGCCCTTCTTATGTTCTGCAGGGTCCTTCTCCCTGACTATGGAGAATGATTTCTCTTCCTTGCCATCCTGCTTTGCTTTATCAGTGGGCTTTAGCTGAATTTCAACTTTTTCTTCAGAATCGTCATCATGGTATTTTATCTTTATCTCGTAATCCCTTAATGACTCGTTTTCAGAGTCTCTTTCTATCTTCAGGCCGTACTTTACGTGTTTCTTCTTTGTTTCTCTTTCTTCTACAATCTTAAGAATCTCTTCAAGCTCGACATCTTTCGAGACTTGTTTCTTCTGTCTCAGCTCAGATTTTCCTTCCTTGTCAAGCTTTCTGACTAGAGACTCGAGAAACGAGAGCTCAGACTGTTCCTTAGCTATATCCTTTTGATCTTGCTTTTTAGTTGGTGCTATGTATCTAAGAATATCTTTAATAAGGGTGTCTTTCATTTTTATCCGTCTATCACAAAACCGCACTTGTTGCAGTAAAGTTCGCCGGATTCTCTAACTAAATCTTCGCTTCCGCATTCGGGGCATTTCTTTTCTCCTTCCCCTTCAATTCCCTGCAATGATTTCTCCGACGCCATGTTTAATCGTGTTTGGCAACTCTATGCTTGCATTTCTCACACTGGACTATCTCGTACTTAGTTCCTTTAACTTCCCTTGTCTCAACAAGCTGATACTTGCCGCCACATAAGCTGCATTTGCCGTAATCCGACATATGCGCACCCCCTTTAACAAGGCCTATATAGCTATACTCCTTTTTAAACCTTACGCTTTTTTACTACTCTATAGGTTCAAAATGCTAAATCAGAGATAAAGCCTCATCAAGCAGGCTCTTTGCTTTCTTTTCAGAAGGAGCGTCAGTTATGACTCTAAGAATGCCATGCTCTGTCCTTGAAGTCCTGAAGAAAACCCACGAGTCATCAAACCAAACTTTAAGGGTTCCAAACAGGTCCTTAGAATCAAGAATCCTGCATTTCTTTTTTGAGTAATATTCTTTTATTTCTGATTTTATTGGCTTTAAGTTTGCTGGGTTGATTGCAACCTTCTTGCTTAAGGTGTAGTATTCAGGAAGCTCTCTGATAAGCTCTTTCAATGATTTCTTTTTTGTGGCCATAATATTCATTATCAGCAATAATGTTAATATTCCATCCCTGCATCTGCTTGGAGGAACTATTACGCCGCCGTTAGAGCCTTCGCCTCCGACAGGAGACTTTTGCTTAAGCATTTCATCGACAACATTTATTTCTCCAACCTCAACTTCCTTGATTTTTGCTCCAAACTTTTCAGCAACTTTCTTTATCATAGTCGATGTTGCGTCATTTGTAACAATAACCTTGCCCTTCGGGCTCTTTGAGTTTGAAAGGATATCTTCAACAGCCAACGCCAATAAGTGCTGGCCTGAGACAAATGTTCCGTCAGGAAGCACTACATTAACTCGGTCTGCGTCGCAATCAAAGCCTGCTGCCAGGTCAGCCTTATGCTTTCTTGCCATGGGAGCAAGATGTGAAAGGCTTTCCTCATTCGGCTCAACAACCCTATTGAATTCTCCTGCCTGGTTGTTAAGCGAAATTGCCTGTATCCCCAGCTTCACAAACATGTGCTCTGCGATAACTCCTGCACCTCCATTGGGATCAAGAAGAACTGTAAGTTTTGAATCTTTTATCCTCTTAAGACCTTCTTTGCCGATAAGCTCTGAAAGATATGTCAGGTAGTTTACCCTGGTGTCATACTGCTTGCCAAGGATTTTCTTTTTCTTAATCTTGGCTTCCTTGCCTAAATAATCCCTCAGGAATTCATGCTCAGAAAGGCTCTTGATTTTATTATATAAATTGATTAATTTCTCTGAGTCTTTAACCCTTAAGATTGAGCCGTCTTTGTCAAGAAATTTGAACCCGTTCCATTCTGGCTCGTTATGGGATGCTGTGATTATTATTCCGCCGTCAGCCTTGAACTCCCTTACAGCAAGCTCGATTGCAGGCGTAGGAGCAACTCCAACATCAATAACATTTGACAGAGAATCAATCATTGCCTTCTTTATCTTGAGATGAGATGGCCTTGTATCGTTTCCAACAACTATAACTGGCTCTCTTTTGGATTTTTTCTTTACAAACTGATAATAGAGAAAAGCGTACCTTCTTGCTATATCTTCTGTTAAGCTGCTGCCGTAAACTCCGCGTATCCCTGAAAATGACTGCACAAGCATGCTGACTGATTGATTAGGTTGTTTATAAGGTTTTTCTTTAGCCTAAACCTAAACCTTTTTAAAAAAATCCCAACCTTCAGGGGATTAAAACGGAGGAGATATACATGGAAGAAACAACACAGTCGGAGAGTATGGACAATGGAGAGGCTCAGCCTATAGATTCCAGCGTTTCAAACGAAGACCATATAAAGCTTGGAGGGGGCATCGAGCTTAACGGATTTTCTGGGGTTGAGAAAGCTCACCTTGTGGTTGTAAAAAAGATGGTAGGAAACTCTGCAAAAGAGATGACTGAAAAAGCACGGGGCTTTGAGAAAGTTGCTGTCACAGTCTCAAAAGAAGGCCAGGATTTCAAGGTTAATGTAGAGCTTACTGCATCAGGAAACCAGATGACAGCAAACTCGACAGAAAATAACCTATTTATGGCTTTAAATGGAGCGCTAAAAGGAGTAGTTGACCAGTTATAACTGGTTCTACTTCTTAGCACTTTCTTCCATTTTTAATTTTAACGTTGCCAGCTGAACAACTTTAAGAGCCTGAAGCTCTTTCTTTAGCTCTTCAACTTGGTCTTTGAGTTCAAAGATAAGCTCATAGTTGTGCTGAATGTTGCCTACATTCTCTTCCACAATGGACGGCAAATCTTTAAACTCCGAGAATTCTCCTCTAATCTGCTTTATCCAAGAATCAATATTTTCTATGAAGACTTTGATGTCTTCTTTCTCCTCTAGCTTTAAGTTGAACATTTTGTTGAAGTATACTGATATACAAAAGTGTATATTAGTATAGAAATGGGTCATATATAAAGGTTACGGTTTTTGTATATTGTGGGGAATATATATTGTATCCTCAGTTAATCCCTATATGAAGCGACGCCTTGATGGCCCGTAGGGATATCCCTGAATAAGGGAATATTATTCCTTAATGGAAAAGTATTTAAAGAAATAGGCTCTCTTTAAAAAGAAAGTATTTTAAAAAAGATAGGAGGTATAAAATGAAAGCGAGATATCTATTTGCTCTGTTGGTTGTACTGCTTCTTGTTGGATGTGCTAAAGAGACTCCAAAAGAGACAAACACAGCAGACAAAACAGCTCCAGCAGACACCGGCGCAGCAGCAGAGGCAGCTAAAGAAGCTCCAGCAGAAGCTGAGATTAGCGTTATGGAACAGGAATTCGACCCAGCTGTAGTAACCATCAAGGTTGGCGGGACAGTCACCTGGACAAACAACGCAGGAAGAACTCAGCTAATAGGCGGGCCAAGAAAACTTTTCTCAGCCAAGCTTGCAGACGGCGAGTCATTCAGCTATACATTTGAAGAAGCTGGAGAATATAAGGTAACAAACACAGTTCCAATCGCATTCGCAGGAACAGTAATTGTTGAGTAAATAATTTATCTTTTTATTTTCTTTTTCTTTAATGATTTTGATTTCTTAGAATTGAGCTAAATAAAAAAAATAAAAATAAAGCTTAGAGCCTTATTTTCTTCCACGTGCCATCTTAGCACATGAGATGTCTCCCTGCTTGTCTATAAAATATAAGAACCCTGCCTGTTTCTTGACGCCAACCTTAGCAACGGTCTCTATCTTTCCTTTCTTGACTTTTCCGCCGCCTCGTGCCATCTTGGCTCTTCCAACGTTACCTTTCTTGTCTACAAAATACAGGTAACCCTTTTCCTTTTTCACACCCACTTTTGCAACTTTTTTTGCCATTTTAGGTCTACCTCCTTTTAGGTTTCATATAAACAAGACCGTTACCCCCACGGTAAATGTCTCATTTATTGACGATAATGGGCAAACAAGTATTTAAATGTTTCTATTTTCCCGACGATATTTTACAAATTTAAGAATTCGCAAAGTCGCCAAGGCCTGTCTGTTTCTGCTTTGGTTTTTGTATTATGGGAGACTCTTCAACAACAGGCAACGGACTGTCTCCAAGCAAAGGAACTCCATATTCACCGTCATAGCCAGGCTTAACAGATATTTTCCCTTCTCGGCTGTCAATGATTGCATTAGCAATCTTTTCATCAACAACTTTCTTTAGTGCCTCTAACGGCTCGTCAAGCAGGATATCAAGCTCTGATTTTCCGCTCTTAACCAGCTTATTGAATTCAGCCCACACTGATTTAGTGGCAATCGCTTTTCCTAGGATGCTTGAGATTATCTCTGACAATGGGATAAGCCTCTTGAAATCTTTTGCCCCCTTAGGCTCGTAGCCAAGCTCACGGTCAGCAAGCTCCTCAACGCGGTGGTCAACTCCTATTGTAAGCTTAGAGCCGCATACAGGGCAGATGTCCTTAAGCTTTAAAGACTCCTTAGGGCTTAAACAAACTTTGCAGTTGCGATGGCCATCGAAATGATATTTGCCGTAAGCAGGATCAACTTCTATTGTTCCAAGCAGGCCGTCTTTTGTCCTCAAAGCTTTTATCAGATTCTTGTAGGTAAGCTCTTTCAGGTCAAACATTGTTGCTTCACGGCCAATGCGCCAAGGCCAGAACGAATGCGAGTCAGAGCAGCTTACAAGGGCAAACCTGTCCAATGCTGAGAGTCTCCAGTTCATCGGAGGGTCGCTTGAAAGCCCGGTTTCAAGTGCGAAAATATTCTTGGTCTGGTCCTTGAATGCGTCTTCAATCTTGTTATACCCTGACATGGAGCCGAACAGGCTAAACCATGGAGTCCATATATGTGCAGGGATGATTTCTATATCGTCACTTATCTTTTTAAGCTCATAAGTCATATCATGGCAGGGTATCTTGAATATCGGCCTCCCATCATAATCTATCCTCCCGTGCTTAAGAAAATATTCTGTTACCTGGTCAACAACATCAAAGCTTGGGGCAAGTATTACGTTATGCACCTTGCGACCCTTACCCAAGTCCGTATAAATCAGGGAAACTTCTGTCTGAAGAATGAAGTTCATTCCGCCTTTTGACTTAAGGATTCCAGTCCCATCGTCAGAAATATTAGCCTTAAGCTCCTTAATCCATTCTGGATGCGTAAAGTCCCCTGTTCCCAGCAGGTTGAGGCCCTTTACCTTGGCCCACTTTTCAAGATTGGCTATGTCAAGGTCTTTGCTTGTTGCCCTGGAATGCTTAGAATGCAGATGAAGGTCAGCGATGATTTTCATTTTTTAATAAGAAGCATATCATCTATTTTTGCGTTTAGAACATACTCGGTACAGGCTCCGAGAATCCTGTCTATCTCTTCACCATTCTTGAAGAACATTATTGTAGG
>CAYUUH010000009.1:11392-14002 GCA_964447855.1 uncultured Methanosarcinales archaeon
TCTGACTCAACATCTATGAACTGCGCTGCAACGCTTGGGTGCTTTTCAACATCAAGCCTTGCAAATCTCATTTTTTTAGAATATTTCTTTGAAATCGACTCAAATAAAGGGACAATCTCAATTGCAGGACCTGCGAAGTTATTGTAGAACAGTACTGCTGCAGGGGCCTTTGATTTCAGAACTTCCTTTTCAAATGTTTCTTTTGTGAGCTCAATCATCTTCCTCGCCTGATTCTGGGGCTGCATCATCTCCCTGATGTTTCCTGTTTCCCTTCAGGAACTGGTCTATGCCCTTTGCTGCCTGCTTGCCCTGGCCCATGGCCTTGATGACTGTCGCTGAGCCGGATATTGCGTCTCCGCCTGCAAACACTCCTTCTTTGCTTGTGTGCATCTCATTGTCAACAACAATGCAGGATTTTCTTCCTGTTCTGATGTCATTTAGGGTCTTTACAAGCAGAGGGTTCGGGCCCTGGCCTATTGCCATGATTACCTGGTCGCATTCAATTGTAAACTCCGAATGCTCTATGGGGACAGGCTTTCTTCTGCCTGACTCGTCAGAGTCTCCAAGGCGCATCTGGATGCACTCAATTCCCTGAACATTCTTATCTCCGATTATCCTTACTGGATTTGTAAGCATTACAAACTGGATTCCTTCCTCAGTTGCGTGCTTTACTTCCTCTTTTCTTGCAGGCATCTCCTCTACAGTCCTCCTGTATACTATCCTTACATCGCTTCCTAGCCTTCTTGCTGTGCGCGCTGCATCCATCGCTACATTTCCTCCTCCAACAACAACACATTTTTTTGCAACCTTGATTGGAGTTTTATATTTGGGAAAATCCTTTGCCTTCATCAGGTTGACTCTTGTAAGGAATTCATTTGCAGAATAAACGCCATTCAGGTTTTCTCCTGGAATGCCCATAAAGTATGGGAGGCCTGCGCCTGAGCCGATAAATATGGCATCAAACTTTTCCATAAGCTCGTCAACAGTGTATATCTTTCCGATTACCTTGTTGAGCTCAATTTTTACTCCAAGCTTCTGGATATAATCTATCTCTGCATCAACTATCTTTTTTGGAAGCCTGAACTCAGGGATTCCGTAGGTAAGGACTCCCCCTGCCTTGTGAAGTGATTCAAATATTGTAACCTTATATCCCATCAATGCAAGGTCTGCTGCGCATGTAAGCCCTGCAGGACCTGAACCGATTACAGCTACTTTTTTGTTAAGCTTTGGAATCTTTGGGATTTCCCTTTTTTCTTCATGGTCTGCTGCAAACCTTTCCAGGTTTCCTATCGCCACAGGCTTGCCTTTAACTCCAAGAATACACTTCTGCTCGCACTGTTCTTCCTGAGGGCAGACTCTGCCACATACTCCCGGAAGATTATTTGTGGCTTTTATTGCTTTGATTGCTCCCTGGAGGTCTTTGTTTTTTATGAGATGGATAAATCCTGGAATATTTACATTTACCGGGCATCCTTCAACACACAAAGGCTTCTTGCACTGAAGGCATCTTGAGGCCTCTTCTGCTGCATCCTGCTCGCTATATCCCTGGTTTACTTCTTCGAAGTTCTTGCTTCTCTTTTCAGGGTCCTGCTCCTTCATTGGTTTTCTTTCTTGTGGCATTTGCAAACCTCTTCTTCTTCATTGTAAAGCCTGTTCCTGTTTAGCAGTTCGTCCCAATCGACAAGGTGGGCGTCAAACTCGGGGCCGTCAACGCATGCAAAGTTGACTCTTCCGTCGATTACTACTCTGCACGAGCCGCACATGCCTACTCCGTCAACCATTATTGGGTTAAGGCTTACAGCTGTCTTTATCCTGTCTTTTGTAAGCTTTGCAACAAACATCATCATTATTGAAGGGCCGATTGCAAGGACATAGTTGATTGGTTCCTTTTCCATCAGTTCCTTAAGTGCATTAGTTACTAGGCCTTTCCGCCCTTTGCTTCCGTCATCAGTGCATATTATCAGCCGGTCTGAAACTTTCTTGAGCTTGTCTTCCCAGAACAAAAGCTTCTTGCTCTTTGCTCCATAGATTATTGTAACTTGGTTCTTTGCTTTTTTCATCTCTCTTGCAATTGGGTAAACCTCAGCTGCGCCTACGCCTCCGGCAACAAGGACAACATGGCCTAACTGTTCTATATGTGCAGGATTGCCTAAAGGCCCCACAAAGTCAAGGATTTCGTTGCCCTTCATTAACTTGCCAAGCTCTGAGGTTGAATAACCTATAGTCTGGAATATTATTGTCACTGCCTTTTTGCCTGTGTCTACTACCGTGAGAGGTATCCTTTCTGAATTCTCATCCATCCTCACCATCACAAAGTGCCCTGCTTTCGCTTTCTTTGCGATGTCAGGAGCCTCTATGTCCATCTGATATATGTTTTCAGCTAGTTTTTCTTTCTTGAGTATTTTGTACATGTTCTCTTCCTCTTTGCAGTGGTATTAAGAATTTTCTCGCGCTCTTGTCAAGGTCTGTAAATTCGTCGGCGTTATCCTTAAGCTTTGAAGATGATGATTTGCCAAATGCTATGACTTCTACTCTGCAGCCAACTGCGCGCTTAAGGTGCTGCACCAAGTCCATAAAGTCACCATCGCCGCTTATAAGCACTACGGTGTC
>CAYUUH010000010.1:0-10043 GCA_964447855.1 uncultured Methanosarcinales archaeon
TGTGTTGCACTGACTAGGTTTCAATCCTTTATTTCTTTGCAGACACAAATAATTGTCCTAAGTGCGATGAGCAGGCATTTGTACTAACTTATCTTAAGAAGAAATTCAAGGACCAGCTGTGGATATTCTCCTTTGACTCTAAACTTGAAGGGGAGCCGATGATAGAGCTTTTGAGGAGAACTTATGACCTCTATACATACCCTACGCTTATCATAGAAGGAGATAAGTATGAGGGATTCAAGGATAAGGCCCACTTACTTGATGTTATATGTGACTATTACAAGGGGGATATGGCTGAATGCGATGGCTTCCAGGTAGAGGAATAAGAAAAGAGTGGCCTATTTTCTCTATAATATTCCTTTTTATCATACTCAAGCTGTTTTTTCTTAGTCCGAATGTATGGTGGGATTCTGCAGTTTACCTTGGCATGGGCAAGTTTATATGGTCCCTTGGAAATTCCGGCCTATGGGAGGCATCAAGACCATTAGTTTGGCCAACCATCCTTGGCTTTTTCTGGAAAATTGGACTTGATATAATAGTTGTAGGAAGGATATTGAGCCTGTTGTGCGCAGCTGGATGCATATATCTTACATACCTTATTGCAAAAGAAGCATTTGATAATAAGATAGGGATTATTGCAGCCTTGCTTATTGCTTTTTCTCCAACCTTCTTTTTTAATTCAGACCTTATGCTTACCGGAATACCTTCTACATTATTTGGGCTTTTGGCAGTTTACTCTTTTATCAGGAAGAGGTATTTTGCTGCAGGCTTGTTTTCTGGGCTTACCTTTATGACGAGATTCCTTGGATTGCTAGTTGTCTTTGGCATAGGGATTGCAGCAATAATCTACCGCAAGAAACTCAAACTTTGCAAAGATGACTTGCTTTTGGCAGGCTTAGGCCTGTTAGTCCCGGTTTTTCCTTATCTAGTTCTTAATTTCTTCATGTATAAGGATATACTAAAGCCATTCCTGCTGCAGGTTGTGCTTACCAAATACACTGGCTGGATGTGGTGGGAGCCGTTTACATTTTATTTCAAGAATCTGTTTAAAGAGAACTTTCTCGTCGTATTATCGCTATTGGGAATTTACTTGTTGTTTATCAAGAAGCACCGCGACTACAAGAAATTGGCTGTTTTGCTTACGTTCTTGACATTCTTCATATTCTATAACTTTAATATCCATAAGGAGATGAGGTTTGCTATCACATTCATGCCTTACTTGTATATCCTTGCATCGCTTGGACTAGTGTATTGCTCAAAGTTTATTAAGAACAAGAAAGCCTTACTCCTGATTTCTGTGCTGATTGTCGGCGTATGGTGCTACGAAACATTTTCCCAGTACGAAAAAGAAGAGAAGATAACTACATTTGACCCATTTATAGAGTTTGTTTCTCATGCAAACGGAACAATCTGGATATCAAATCCCTCATTTATAGCATACTCTGATGTTCTGGCGCAGGAGAGAATATATGAGTACCAGACGAGCTTTAAGGGATTTAGGATTCTGATTGATAAGCTCAATGAAGCAGACAACATACTCCTAAATACTTGTGATATCCCCTGCTTTCCTGGGAATGATTTCTGCGAAGAGGGCAAGAAACGGTTTATGGAATCTGTAAAAAACAATTTTGACGCAGCTTATTCGTGGAATTTCTGGGATTGTGAGCTTTATATCTTCAGAAAACGCGGATGAGACGTTTATTGCTTCTTTCTTACTTTTATAAAATCCCCTAAAGTAAACCCTTCGCTTGAATGGCCCTTGATGTCTTCGTGTTTTTCCTCATTCTGCTCTACTAATGTTATATTAAGGAACTTATCAAGCTTTCTTGCGAGGTATATATTAGGCTCTGACTTTCCAGACTCGATATGTTGGATTAATGACTCTTTTTCATTTATTCTCTTTGCAAGGTCTTCCTGCTTTATGAACATCTTTTCCCTTGCATTTTTTATCTTATTTGCATAATCTTCAGAAATAATCTGGATGATTTCAGCTCTTTTTGGGATTCTTATCTCCCTAGGCTTCTTTTCTTCTTTTTGTTGTGGCCTCTGTTTTCTCAGAATCTTGCCGAACTTTGCGCATCTTGCACAGACGCTTAGCTCTACCCCTTCAATAGAGGCAATAACAAGATCTTCTGTTTCCTGGCCGCACATGTCACAGTTAGGCATTCTCAGATGGAAATAAATCCTGTTTATAAATTTTTCTTGGATGTCAGAGCGCGTCTAAGCGACGTCGTTTGATTGCCGAATAATTCAAAAACCTTTAAAAACTAGTGAGGTATACTATTTGATATGCAAAAAATAAGGCAGCTCATTATCGCGGTAGAGGGCCATGTCGACCATGGTAAGACCTCAATATTAGATAAAATTAGAGGGACCACTGTTGTTCACGGGGAGGCCGGCAAGATAACCCAGGCAATAGGAGCATCAATAATCCCCCTTGACACTATAAAAAAAATATGCGGGCCATTGCTCGATGCGCTTAAGATGAAGCTTAACATTCCTGGCCTTTTATTTATTGACACTCCAGGGCATGCAGCGTTCACAGCATTAAGGAAAAGGGGAGGAAATCTTGCAGATATAGCGATTGTCGTAATCGATATTAATGAAGGGATAATGCCCCAGACACAGGAAGCAATTGAGATTCTCAAGTCTTACAAAACCCCTTTTGTCATTGCAGTAAACAAGATTGACCTTATACCCGGGTTTGAGAGTAAAAAAGCAGGTTCTGTCCTGCAGACAATCTCAGCGCAGGAGCCAAGGACAATGGGAGTGGTAGAAACTAAGATGTACGAGCTTGTCGGAAAGCTCAGCGAGCTTGGGTTTGAGTCAGAAAGGTTTGACAGGATTCAGGATTATACAAAACAGATTGCGCTCGTTCCTGTTTCTGCGCATACTGGAGAAGGAATAGCTGAACTTTTGATGGTAATCACTGGCCTTGCACAGAAATACCTTGAATCATGCCTGGAATGCAACATTCAGGGCCAGGCAAAGGGAATAATCCTTGAAGTAAAGGAGGAAAAAGGCCTTGGCAAGACACTTGATGTTATACTTTATGACGGGCATCTTAAGAAAAATGACCAGATTGTTATCGGCAGTCTTACACAGCCAATCATTACAAAGGTAAGGGCACTGCTTGAGCCTGCTCCGCTTGCAGAAATGAGGGAACAGAAGACCAAATTCAAGCCCGTGCAGGAGGTTGTTGCAGCGACAGGCGTAAAGATATCTGCCCCTCAGATTGAAGGAGCAATATCCGGCATGCCAATTATTTCTGCAACCCAGGAAACACTTGAGCAGGCAAAGCAGGAAGTTCAGAAAGAGATTGAGGAAGTCATTATCCAGACAGATACTTCAGGAATAATAGTGAAGGCAGATACTCTGGGGAGCCTTGAAGCCTTGGACAAGCTCCTCAAGGAAAAAGGAGCCTCAATAAGGAAGGCGACCCTTGGTAATATTTCTAAGAAAGACATTTCAGAAGCAGAGTCAATATACGAAGAAGATCCATTCAAATGTGTAATCCTCGGGTTTAATGTTGATATTTCTCCTGATGCAATGGAGCTTGCAAAGTCCACGAAAGCCAAGATACTGACAAATGCAGTAATCTATAAACTGATTGAAGAATTTGAGAAGTGGCAGGAAGAAGAGAAGAAGAGGCAGGAGTCAAAAGAACTTGAATCTTTAGTCAGGGCATGCAAGTTGAGGATGCTGCCAGGCTATACTTTTAGGCAGAGCAATCCCGCTGTCTTTGGAGTCGATGTCCTTGAAGGCGTGCTTAAAGTTGGCACACCCATGATGAAATCAGATGGAAGCAGGCTAAGCCAGGTCAGAGGGCTTCAGCAGGACCAGGAAAAGATAGAAAAAGCAGAAAGGGGCAAGCAGGTTGCAGTCTCAATGGACAAGGTCACTATAGGCAGGCAGATTAATGAGGGCGACGAGCTTTATTCCGACATCCCCGAGGAAGATTTCAAGAAGCTTAAAGAGCTTAAGAAACATCTGGGCAAGGAAGAAGTAGAGCTTCTCAAGCAGATAGCTATAATAAAGCGCAAGGAAAACCCAGTATGGGGAATCTGACTAATGCAGAACTTAAATATCCTTAACAAAAAAGAGATTAAGAAGATTCTCGAGCTGATTGAGGAGCAGTTTGGCTGCGTTTTTGAGTCTGACTATGTTTTCCTTATGAACAATGAGAATAAAATATTTGTTGCGAATAAGGAACTGTTTGACGTAGACTTTGAGAAGCTTAGGGTAAACTCTCTTGGCTTGTATTTTGGCGAGGCCAATAACGGTGAGCTGAGGCTTACGATAGAAGGGAGCCAGATTATAGGACCGCATGCCACGAAAGGAGTCGTTGAACTTGATGATTCCGAGGCAAGAGAGTGGCTTAAGGGTTCTGACCTTGAAAAACAGACCGATGAGAAAGGATTTGTCATAATCACTAATGGGAAAGATTTTCTTGGGAGCGGGAAGGTCAAGGACGGAAGAATCCTAAACTATGTTCCTAAGACAAGAAGGCTTAATGTTTCTGATTAAACCAGTGTTATAGAAATCTTGGTTTCCCCGTGTTTTAATTTCTCGACCAGCTCTTTGTTTAAGTCAATACATGCCTTCTCAGACCTGATACCTAATGTTCTCTCTGAGCTGAATTCGCTTCTCCTAACTACTATTTCATTATTATCATTGAACTCTTTGTTAACTTTGCAGTCGATTTCATCACTTATGCCGTCTACTTTGATTATTATCCTTATTTTTTCTTTGTTTTTGATGAATTTCCTTATCGATTCTAACTCAAAATCAGCATTCACCCCAATGATACAGTCACCGGCTTTGGTTACTTCTTTGTCTTTTGTGAATTCAAATGTATTCTTATGCCGGGCACTAATATTTGGATGGCCGTAAGCAATAAAAGAATAAGAATTATGCATTTTAATAAAAATAAAAAATCTACCTTAATATATCTTCGATAGGCTTTCCTGATTTCTGCGGCGCAGCCTGTTTTTTAGCCTCTTTTGCAATCTTTTCAAGGTCAACCCCAAGGTCCTTAAGGCCTTTTATATGCATCTGCATCAGCTGCTCCACAATCTGGAGTATCTTAAGCATCTCCTCGCGTTCTTTTGCAAGAGTTGCAAGAGCACCCTTATGGAAACCAATCTGCTCATCACTACTCGAACTTACTGCCTTAGCTTTCTCCTGTTTTTTCTTTGCCATTTTATCACCTTTTTACTATCTTTCTTTTCTTTATTATCAGATTAATAAACCTTTTGGATTATATCATCTTATTTTATGTGCAGTTCAAGTACATCCTCATCAGTCAGCTCCTTGTCAAGCCTCCTGAATGTCTGACCGTCGAATTTTGCAGATTTTCCCCAGATTCTTGCGAACTTGAACTTGTCGACGAAGTCACGGTGCAGTTTTGAGCATACCTCTTTTATAGTACATCCCTTAAACATTATTAATGGCTCTTCCATATCGGGCTGCTTGTTTACTTCCTTCAAGAATATTCTTATAAGCTCCATCCTGTTGAATATAGCCTCCTTTAGCTCATCAATCCCTATGCCACGCTCTGCAGACACCATTACATCAGGCTTAATCTCTTCTTTTATCTTGTTCAGGTCCTCAGGGCTTATCAAGTCTATTTTGGTTATTACTGTAAGCGCTTTTGTGTAGACTTTGTCCCCTTCTATAACATCTATAAGCTGGTCAGCGTCTATATCTGTCCTTATCAGGATATCTGCGTTGTTAATCTTCATTTCCCTTGCAATATCCATTACTGTTTTCTGGTCTATTTTTGTCAATTTTATCGTTGCGCCGACGCCTATGCCGCCACGCTCTTTCTTGGTTATCCTTATATCTGGCTTTTTCTGGTTTATCCTTACCCCAGTTTCATAAACTTCCTGGAGTATTGCATTATAATGCTGAGGATACAATGCGTCAACAAGGATTATTATCAGGTCTGCGTTTCTTATCATGCTCAGAACTTCCTTTCCCCTGCCTCTTCCAGAGGCTGCTCCAGAAACGATTCCAGGCACATCAACTATCTGTATTTTTGCGTGCTTGTATTCCATCAAGCCAGGCACAGCGCTTAATGTCGTGAAAGCATAGGCTGCTACGTCAGATTTTGCGTTGGTAATCTTGTTAAGAAGAGTAGATTTTCCTACTGAGGGGAATCCTAGCAGGACTCCTGTTCCGTCGCCTGTCTTTCTTACTGAGAACCGGTCATCCCCCCTTGCCTTTCCAGAGGAAGACCTTTGAGCAGCCCTTTCTTTCAGCATGGCAAGCTTAGCCTTCATCAAGCCTACCGCATGCTGGGTTCTTTTGTTGTATTTTGTCTTGCTTATCTCGTCTTCCAGATCCTTAATCTTCTCATTTACAGTAAGGTTCTTCCTTTCAGTAAGCTGAACTTCTTCCCTTTTCTTGGACTTGAGCGCTTTTTCTTTTCCTGCCATGTTATTCCTTCTATTTGCTTAGCTTATTGTATATCTTTTCAAGCTCTTCGTAAGCATGTTTCTTTACTTTTTCTTCTTTTTCAGACTTTGTAAGGGTTAAGTATTCTGACCTTAGCTCGTGATAAAGCTTTATTGCCTTTTTTCTCTCTTTTTTTGCCTGCAAATGTGCTTCCGTTAGCCTATCACGGAATCCCTCTGGGAGACTTCGCTTGCTTTTAAGCATTGCGTACCTTCCGAGGGCTATGAACGGCACAATCAATACGAGACCAATGGCAAACTTAACCCATGGCTTCTGTTTTTGCTGGTTGGCTTGTTCTTTTTTTGTGTAATCTATGTTTTCTATCGTTAAATTAGCTCCATCCTCTACTTCGATTACAAGCTTATATGACATTTTATCAAAACCATTCAGGAAGCACGTCTCTAAACAGACTTCTTCAAACCGGATATTATCATCATTGCTTTCATGTTCTGCAGCAGCTAGCCCTGTAGGCATAATCTTGCTCAATGTCGAGCTATCGAACATGATGTATCTGACACCATTGTTTTCTATGTAAACCTTAGAGACTCCATTTATTGACGCTGTCCCGGAAATCACTAATGATCCCATGTCAACCGGAGTTTCGACATTCCATATGAACTCTGAATTTCTGCTAACTTGAAGGTTTAATTCTTGGCTGTAGCTCTTTTTATTATCAGACATCTTTCCCCCAATACTAGAGAACATGATTCCTGCCAGTAGAAGAACCACGATAATCCCCTCTACAACTATGTTCTTTGCTAGGTGTTTCATTTTAGCCCTGCAATTCTGTTATAAATATCATTTATTTGGCTGTATATACTTCGCTTCATGCTGCTGCTTAACTTAGTCTTCATGAGATTTTCGTAAATGTTTATCACCAAATTATACTCTTGCACGGCCTCTTCTACATTCTTCTTTCTTATGAGCTGGGCTAATTTGTTCAATCTGCCGTTGAAATCTGCTAGGAGTATCTCTGGGTTCAGCCTTATATTAGTTATTTGCGAGTCTATCTGGCCTAACTGGCTGCTGAAGTATGCACTTTTTAGAGTATCTTTTGCTTTTTTCTCTCCCTTAAGCCTGGTTTTTACTTCCTGCATCTCCTCTTTCAGCTTCAAGCTTCTTTTTGAGGCAGGCATCTCTTGTTCAGCACGTTTAGACTTTACTGAACTTACTTTCCTGCGGATTGGCTCGCTGAGTTTTCGCTCTACAAGCCCCATTTCCTTTTCAAGCATAGCTTCTTTCTGGCTCTTTTCTTTAGAAACCCTGCTTTTTAGTTTGGCTTCTACCTTTTCAAGCTCTTCCTGGAGTCTGTTGCTTCGCTCTGTAGACTGGTATACTTCCTCTGAAGTCTCGGAAATCTTAGTTATAGGCTCTTTTGGCGGCCTGAATGGCTCCTTTAACTTCCCTTCAATCTGTTTTAGCCTTGAACCAATACCATAAATACCTGCACCTGCCTTCGCTCCAACTCCTGCGAGCTGAGAGTCCACTCTTTCAAGCTCTTTTTCCAGCTTTGAATATTTCTTATATGACCTTGGAACTTGTACTATAGTAATTTCTTTTACAGGTCTTGCCCTTGCTTCCTCTATGGCAAGCCTTAAGCCATCTAGCTTTGACCTAAACTCTTCGAGCTTCTTCTCTGCAGAAACCTCGGGCTCTGAAATCTCAGGAATCACTTTGACTGGAACCTTGAAATATTCTGGAGGAGTTTCTTCTTCTGGTTTCTTGTGTTTCAGTATAACTTCATATCCAACAACTCCTCCAAGCAATAATGCCACTAGCGCCAGTAGAAGAATCCACTTGAGTATGCCCTTTGGAGCCTGGAATAGTGCGCAGTCTGACGGGCAGTTATACTGGTCTTCCCCTATTCCGCACACTCCGTTTCCGCATGAACATCCTGTGATGTCTTCAACTTCTTCCAGTGCTATGCGCTTTCCTACTACAATGTACGTGTCTGAAGGGCTGCATTGTGATACGTGAACGTCAAAGAACTTCTGCGAGCCCAGCTTAACAACGTCTCCTGAGAACAATATCTCCCGCGCAATAATCTTTTCTATAAGCTTTCTGGATACATCATTGTTTACTAGGTTGGTATGGCTTACATCAAGCTCCCAGTAATTCATGCATTGGTCAGATATATACTGGCCTCCAATGTTCTGGGCAGAAACGACAGGAACAATTCCGTCGTTCTTCCCGTACTGTGACAGAAGCATTTGATTGAACTCATAGGCCCTTGTTCCTGCGATTACATAATAATCTACATCAGGTATTCTTGGGGTAATCTTCCCTTTTGCGAGGTCGTCGATGATTTTTGAGTTTATATTGAATAACTTGGTTCCGCTTTGCTCGTTTATAAGCTCCCGGAATAGGTTTTCGTATGAGCTTATTATAGGAGTTCCTTCGTTAGGGACTCCAACTAGAACTACCTTTCTTACCTTATCTAAATATGTGAAAGAATTCTTGTTCTGGTTACTCTTGTATAATGCCTGCTGCGCAATCAATCCACCTAGGCTGTGTCCGACTATGTACAGGTTATCGAACTCATTGGAGTTTAGTTCCAGATACCTCATCAGGTCTTCTGCGTTTTCATCTACACTCTTTGAAGATGGATATCCAAACAAGTAAGTCTTGAACGGCTGGTCCGTAAGCCTGATATCATTTACAACATCGCTATATATCTTTGGCGAAGATGCAAGGCCGTGAACTAACAATAGCGCATCTCTTGACTCATACTTCGGAGAATAGACCAGTTCAAAGGTGGTATTCAGGCAGTTTGTGCATAATATGCCCATTGCAGCAAATATAACCTGGTTATTTTCATCAAGGTATTGTGGGACGTTGGTTACTATGGCAGTTACAGTCTTTGCGTTTCTGTCGATTTTTCCTCCAATATAATCCCAGTCTCCATTTGATTTCACATATATTGCAATGCTGTCAGGCTCAAACTTATCTTCTGTGGTGTATGGTATTGTGACTTCTGTGGAAAGCCCTGGCTTTGCATTCTGCAGTGTAAGCACTAATGGCGTTCCTGTTATCTGCAATGAGGGGTTTGCTGCTTCTCTTATCGGCTGGTCAGGCACAGAAAGTTTTGCGCTTAGCTGTTCTAGTAGTTCTCCTTTGAAGCTTATACTCGAGTCTCCGCTCTTTAGAGCTTCTGTTATAGAAGTTATGTTTGCCTCTACTTCTGAGACTCTTATCTGAAGCGCTTGTGGATTTATTACCTCAGTTTCTCTCTGGACTTCCCCTACAATCTGCTCGCCGCACTTTAATGCAGTAACACTTGTGACGCTTGCTGGAGAGCAGCTTGTTCCTGAACATTTCATCGCTTTAACATCTGCATAGTGTTCTGGAATGCTTACTGTGATGCTCATCTTATCTGTTGTGCATTCTAGGTTAAATGGGTCAACAATAATCTCGTATCCCCTTGGAACTAATGAAGAGTCAAAGTAAGCTCCTACATTTACTCTTGTTGGCTGTGGCTTCTCTTTGTAAGTGATATTTACGCAAGGGATACTATATGAAGAGGTTGCAGAACCAACAGAAGGTCCCATCTCTACTATTTCAGGAACTTCTTCTTCAGAATACTT
>CAYUUH010000010.1:10053-13834 GCA_964447855.1 uncultured Methanosarcinales archaeon
ATCTGGGTCAGTACAGCCAGAATACTCGCAAGAGCCGTCATCCATCGTTGCATCTTTATTGTAATTTAATGCATCCTCATCAGTGCATCCAGGTATTTCTCCGTACTCACATGTTCTTTGTATGGAGTTATCTCCTGTACACTTAGTCTTGTCTATTGCAGTGCATGTGCATGTTCTTGTCTGCAGCTCCGATACAGGGCATACTTCCGGCTGCCATGATGTGCAGTTCCATGAATACTGGCATAGGCCGTCATCCTTTGTTGCCAGAGGATTGTAATTCTTTGCTTTTATGTCCGTGCATCCCCATATATATGTGCAAGAATAATCATCAACATTTGCTGTAGGGTCATAATTTTCTGCAATCGGGTCAGTGCACCCGTAGTAGATACATGAGCCATCATCAACATTTGCTGTAGAGTCATAATTATCAGCTTTTGAGTCTGTGCATCCAAGCTTTGTATAAGTGCATGTTCTTGATTCTGCATTATCTCCTGTACAGTCTGATGGGTTAGAGCAGGAACATGTACATGTTCTTGTCTGAATTCCGCTTGGAGGGCACGTGCTCCATGCAGTGCAGCTCCATGCCGCTGAGCATCTGCTTGGAGGAGGAGATGGCGGGGTAGGAGCCGTGTAAGAGACTGTTAGGTTGAATGTTCCTGAACTTCCTTTATTTTCTAAGGTTGAGGTATCTGTGCAGTTTACACTCCAGTTGTAATTTCCGTTTGAGAGAGATCTTGAGAATGTGTTTTGTGCATTGTTTGTTATTGTTGTATCTGTTTCAACTCCGTTGTTGTTTATTATCAGAGTGCAATTGGATATTCCTGTATCGTCGCTTACATGGTATGTGAAGATTACTGTCGAGCTTGAAGTCCATATTGAACTGTTGAATGGGGATGCAAGAGTTATGTTTGGCGAGTTACTATCTGATTCTAAGACTGTTAAGTTTGTACTTGATAAGTAAGAGCTATAATTGTAGTTATCATATGCACTAACTATACAGCTCCAATTGTCTCCTACATATGTCATGTAACTGCTCATTGTAGAGACATTGACTAGACTTCCTTGAGTGTAGTTTCCTGTTGTGAATGTTTTGTTCTCCATCCCGTTTTTGTACCATGAACCATTGTACTTCACAAAGTCTGCTTCAGCGTCTGTTGCCCTTGCCCAGCATTTTAATTCTTCTGAGGTGTAGTTTGTTCCATAAGTTGAGTTAATTGACACTTGAGCAATAACAGGCGCTATATTCTGTATGTTGCTTAATGGAAGCCAGTCTCCTCCATTAATTATTGAGGCAGTTCCGTTGTACGGAAGGAATTCATCTCCAATTCCATCTCCGTCAAAGTCTCTTCCGGTATAGCTGCTCCAGAAGTTTCCTGCAATGTATAAACCTTCGATTATATTTGTCCCTTCTGTTTTTGAAGTGTTCCATGAATTAGTTCCCGTGTCATTAACGTTTATAGTATTGTTGAAGTAGTTGTTGTAAACTAGATTATTTGTGTTCTTAGTCCCTATTAACTCAATTCCTTCCGCATTTTCTGTGATATAGTTGTTGCATATTGTGTTGTTGGTTGCGTTTGTTACAAAAGATACTCCTCTACGGCTGTTATTTATGATTGTGTTGTTGCATATCTTATTGTCTATGGCTTCTCCCCAGTAAAGGTCGAAAATTATTCCAGAATAATTATTATTTCCTATTGTGTTGCCAGTTATATTTGTGTTGTAAACTGAATAATCCCAGAGTGCGATACCCCATTCTAAGTTTTCACTTATATTGTTGTCCTTTATTGTTGAACTGTTAACTCCTCCCCAAAGATTTATTGCTCCGTAGTCCCAGTAATCCCAGCAGTTTCTTGTTATATTATTGTTCTCTATCCTTAGATTGGAAGAATAACCATATACCCCAAAGGCTCCTGCTGCGTTGTTGTCTATATAGTTATGCGTTACATTAATATCTAATGCATCATCAGAAATCGTAACTGCGCTCTCCCCATGGTTATTTGTCATCTGGTTCCTGCTGATTTCTGTTTCTGACACATTATAATAGAATTCAAGTGCAGCATATTCACTATTGTTTATGTAATTGTTTATTATTCTGCAATTATATAGGGGCCCATCGAAAGTCATGCCAGAATTTCCACCTGCACCTATTCCCGTGTCAGTTATTGTGTTGTTTTCTATAATGCAGTCTGTAAAGGACGCACCCCAATAAGTGCCTAGTGCAGTATAATCATTGTGGTGCATTATATTATTTGTTATTATATTGTTGGACCCTGAATCATAGAAGGATATTCCATCATAGTAATTGTGGTTTATTATATTGCTTTCAATGACATTATCGTCAGCGATACCCAAGAATTCTATTCCTGCTAACCAGCCGACTTGCCCATTATAGGATATATTATTTCTGAGGAACTTGTTTCCAGACGTATCGTTATTGAAAAGAACCCCTCTATCAAAGTTGTTCAATAATTTATTTTCTTCAAATGTGTTGTTTGATGAAATAAGAGTGTTTATTCCTATTGAAAACTTAGAGATTGTACAGTTCCTTATTGTTATATTGCTATAACCGTTTATATACACTCCATAATCTGTTCCGCTTGAATCTCCAGTTATGCTGTGTCCTTTACAGTCAAGAACTATGTTGCTGGCGCCTATTATTGTTCCGTTGCCTGGGCATATTGTGCCTCCTGTTGAGTTTATGAGGTCTTCTGTCAAATTTCTGTCCTGATTTATAATACTTCCACAACTTAATGATGTCGTGACAATAGTTAGATTATTACTGCAATTAGTGTCTCCGTCATCATAACCATCATTTGGAGTAATGCATGCACTCCAATTATCTCCAATGGAGGTTTCTTGAGAGACGATTAAGTAAGTTCTGTTTAGGTATAATTCCATTATTTGTTGAGGACCCAAAGTAACATTGTATATTCTGAATTCATCTATAGAACCGTTCCATGAAGATGGGATTGGTATGTATTCTCCAATCAATACAGGGTCGTCTGCGTTAGGTAGTGCACATATTCCAGAACCGCAGGACTGCACATAATTTAAGGCTCCGTTCTTATACGTTGCAACGTGAGTGTAATTGTAAGTTACTGTTAAGAAAGTCCACTCATTATTATTCATGAAGCTTGGGGAAGATACAGCATAAGTTCCATATAGTATTAGCTGATTGTTAAATAGTTGAAAGAACATGTTTTGTTTTGATAGTATTGTCTGGGTCTGCGTGTTTTTTCTTGTATTTAACCACATCACAAATGAGTAATAAGCTGAGCCTTTTGCCTGAGGCATAGAACTGACGTTGATATAGTCATTATCTCCATCAAAGTAATATGATCCCTTTCCATCATAACCTCCAGCTGAGTTCCATGCAGCGCTGTTTATGATTCCATCATTACCATAACCAGAATAATCTTTAGTGTATGTTGAATTAGAGCCGCCTTCAAATGGTATATTCAGCACCATAACTGGTTTTCCATTCTTATACCAGCTGATTATGTTTTTTACAGAATCTCCATTAGAATCGTAAGTTGACACATTGTAAACTGTTAAGTCCTCATTTGACGAATTGGTCCCATAAGTTGAGTTTAATATTGGAATTCCCTGTGTTGGTGGAGTGTTTCCAATAACTGTAACATTATCATATGCTTGTAAGGTTGCAAATCCTGTCTTGTTGCATGTTACATTGTAAGAATAGTTTCCTATATTCGAGAAAGACCTAATGTACTCATACCTGCCTGCATATTCGCTCATTATTGCAGAACTGTCGTTGAATGTG
>CAYUUH010000011.1:0-7034 GCA_964447855.1 uncultured Methanosarcinales archaeon
ATAAACTTTGTAGATATGGAGCTAAACGACCTTTTATCTGTAGAGTCTGCGGTAAAGGAAAGCAATCCAGAAGTAATATTCCATCTTGCAGCCCAGTCTTTTGTGCCTGCAGGAACTGCTCAGCCAAAGAATACTATGGAAGTAAATGCCATAGGCACCTTAAATGTACTTGAAGCAGTGAGGGTAAACAAGATTGACCCGATAGTGCATGTGGCGTCCACAGCTGATGTATATGGAGATGTAGAAAAAGAAGGAGTCCTGCTTGATGAAAAAGCGCTTCCAAGGCCCCCTAACCTTTATGCTGTAAGCAAGTTAGCTGCAGAGAATATCGCCCTCCAATTTTATGATGCTTACAAGATAAAGACAATTATCTCTAGGCTTTTGACGCATACAGGTCCAAGGAGGGGTGCGGCTTTTGTAGAGTCTGATTTTGCAAAACAAATCGCAGAAATGGAAGCAGGTATAAGAAAGCCAGTAATGTTTGTTGGGAATTTAAGTGCAGTTAGGACATTTTTAGACGTTAGAGACGCCGTGAAGGCGTACTGGAGCCTTGTGAACATGTGCCCTCCTGGAGAGATCTACAATATTTGCGGTAACGCTACCTTAAGCATAAAAGAAATGCTGGATAAGTTAATCTCCTTCTCTTCTCTAAAGGGTAAAATAGAAGTCAAGATTGATAAGAAGAGATTTAGGCCAAATGACCCTTTTAGGCCAGGAGTTAAGATGGATAAGTTTGTAAATTATACGAACTGGAAACCAAAGATAAGCTTTGATACTACGCTAAAGGACCTTCTTGATTATTGGAGGGGTGTAATTTATAATGGGAAATGAAGGATACAAAAAGATCATAGACAAGCAGAGTAAGATATATGACCAAGAGAGCAGGGGTAAATATTTTGAGAAGACTGCTCCGATATTTAGAAAACTTGTCCCGAAGGGGGATAGTGTTCTTGAGATAGGGAGTGGCACCGGAAGATATGTAATTGATTTTATCAAACATGGGATAAAAGCTGTTGGAATAGACTACAGCAAAAAGATGGTCGAAGTCGCAAGGAAAAACTCAAAGAAAGCAGGAATTAAATGTAAATTTGTCTACTCTGATGTTGAAAAAAAGATCGAACTTAAAGAAAAGTTCGACATTGCTTTGTTGATAGGAAATTGGGAGTACTTCAATGACCCAGTTAAGGCCTTGGAAAATATAAAAAAAGCCCTTAACAAAGACGGAAGGATAATTATTAGTACACTAAATATATGGTCATGGCCATTAATCACCTTCCTGGAAAAGAGCGGGATAAAGAAGCTCTCTCCTGCATTTTGGCATTTTAATTCATTACCTTGGAGGCTCAAGAGTTATGTGAAAAGATCAGGATTTGAAGTTGAAAAAAGATTCTTCAATTATTACTTTATCGACGTGGTGTATATACTCAAGATTGTAAACAAGTGAGTTTATGAATGAATTTCAAGTTAAAGACTGGATTTTCTTAAGTGTACTGTTTTTAGTAGGATTCTGGCTCTGGACTCTGCCGATTCAGGAAAATCCTATGCCCTTTGGGGAGCATGATGGTGCTTACATATTCTCTCATGGAGACCATATGTCTTATATTGATAAGTCCTCTGATATAGTTGGAGACCATCCGATATCTACGGCTTTCTGGTATTCTGGATATAATACTGCACTTGGACCGATGGCTCTTGAATATCCTCCTCCCTATCTAATGGACTACTCTTTTGCGCAAGTTCTAGGTGGAGAACGTATAGTCCCTGCGTATATCTTGATAGCATTAACTTGTTTTACTGGTGCGATATCTATGTACTTGCTTATGAGAAAACTTTATGGATTCGAAGCAGCAGCCATAACATCGACAGCAATACTGTTCTCTTTCAGAACAATTATGCTATATCTGTGGGGGCAAAGGCATAATGTAACTTCATTTGTCTATATCCCTCTCGCGATATATTCATTGTATAAGTATTTATCAACATTATATGAAAATAAGGAGAATATTAGCTATCTCTATATATTTATACTCTCGGTATTGTGCACATATTTTGTGCATCTTTCTGGAACCGTGTTCCTTGTTTCCTTCACTTTTGTCTTCGTTGTCTTAATGTCTGCCAAATATAAAAAGGTCCCCTTAGTTAAAAAGAACATAAAACATTACATAATGCTTACTGCATTAGTCGTGATTATAGCAGGTCCTTTTTATCAAATATATTTCGGAGCAGAGAATGAATCTGCTTCTATAAGCCCCCATTTTAATGGGGTACTGGGGTTGTTTAACTGGCTTCATATCCCGGAAAATACATTTGCAATGAACCCTAGTTTTAGTGATTATGGGCTGAGTTATATTGGAGGATGGACAAGATTCCTGTTGATTCTAGGGTTATTCTTCCTTCTTAAGAGGAGGAATAAAGAAGATTTAGTGATTATTTCTGGTTTAATCAGCGTCTATATCATGTTTCACTTGTCTTCGTTCGGACTAATTTCCCCAGATAGTTATAGGATTGGTAGGTATCTTATTGTAGAAAGTTACTTCTTTTATGCGCTTATGTCAATTGCTATATTGTCAATTCCATCCTTATTCAATATCTCTAGCTTATGGAAAAAACATTTTCGGATTGGGCTCAGCGCATTATTCTTAGTCCTCTTGATATCTACCCAGGGCGTTCAAGCATACAAAACGCTTAACGAAGCTTACCCATCAGTTTTAAGGATTACTCCAGTCCAGTATGAACTAGCACAATGGATAGAGAAGAATATACCTGAGGGATCTGCATTGCATATAAGGGGCACACTTACTTACCCTAAGAAAGCCTACATCCAAGTGTTAAGCAGAAGAGTCATGGAAAGATCTGATGGAGGAATAGAGTCTAGGGAATTGAGAGGAGTAAACATTATCAAAGAAGGGATGGTGGCTCAAGAGAGATTTATAGATGGAAATGACTGGGTCATACCAATAGATTATGCCATAATAGATTACTCTGACTTGGTATCAATAGGAAGCAGAGAGGGTGTTGATAACTTAAGGAAGATAGAAGAAAGCATCCCTGCCAACTCTAGTCTAGTCTACAACAAAGATAATATCAAGGTGTATAAACTTGGCTAAGATTAACCTAAAAAGGGTCCATTTAGCTGTAATCAGCTTGCTGATAATCACTGTGTTAGCTGGATCTTTTCTAGGAGTTACTGGAGTTAGAACTATGGTTGGATTATTCCTATTATTTATCGGCCCAGCCTACACTATCCTAAAAAGGTTAAAACTTGAAATAGAAGAGATAATCTTATTTTCGTTCTTCTTAGGAACCATCTTCTTTCCCCTAGCCGTATGGTACATAAACCGAGTTATCCCATCCCTAAGGGTATCTCTGTTGACCATATCGCTAGCCTGGATACTGGCTGTAGGGATATTTATTGCAAAAAAAGAGAGATAATAAAATCACTAAGTAGGATTATTAGGGATTAAATTAGACTTAAAATAAATCCTTGTTCTCCCGTAACCAATCGAACAGTTTCTTTACACCATCCTTAGGGGACGTCTTTGGTTCCCAGCCGAAGTCTTTCTTTGCCTTGGAAACATCGCAAACAAATACTTTTTGGTCTCCAGGACGCCAGTCGCTGATATTATATTTTATCTTCCTGCATTCGCTCAAATTTAGTTAGAAATGTGTTTAATCATCTATATAGCTATAGTCTACGGACTCCCAATATACTCCTTGAGCATTAGAATGGATGAAGAGATTAAGCACGACATCTTTTAGTAATAGTTAAGAAGGATATAGTCAAAGCTAAGTAAACAAATACATGAACATATAGGTTTGAATAAAAGAAACCAATAGTATAACTGGTCAAAGCGAGGAGGGTTGACCCGGCGCCTATGCCCAAAAGGAGCCTCTCTTGAAAATTAAATCTATGGTTAAACTGTACCATGAGCGCGTAACCAGGCAATACGATAATAATAAAATATGTAAGAACAAGTCTAGCGATGAGACTAATAGGGTCCTTATAAAAAACCAGCCTAAATAGCACTATAGAGACTGCCAATATAATAGCTAGGTATCTAAGCTCAACCACTAACCTTTCTTTATTATCCATCATGATTACTCCATGTACAATTTAAGCGAGGATTATCATTAGATAATATGGAGATATATGGTGTATCATAAACTAGCCTAAATCCAGTTTGATTCTTAAGTAGGAAGTCCCTGATTAGTAGATTAAACTGGGCAAGCTGACTTACTCTCGCAAACTTATTAAATACATAAAAATCGAAATAACAAGTGTCCACTACCCCCAAGTCAGGTATAACTTCAGGAGTATACTCGAAGAAAGACTGCTGAGAAAATACTATATCCATAAAGGCAACGTTAGTTTTTATTTTCTCTGGAAATCTTCCATCTTTAAGCTTCAAGATGTAGTCTTCACGATCCACTTTATAAGTCAGTCGCTTTGTGTTAAGCAATACAGTTGTCTGGTCATACACATCCCCGTAAAAGAAAAGAATCTTTGCGTCTAACTGGGTATTGGTTCTCAGCCAGTCAAATGCTCCCCACGTCTCGGAGTCCATTAAGCCTGATGAGGGGACTGCCTGATATTGCGGAACGAAGTTGAGTCCACTAAAAAATAACGGAATGATAACTAAACAAACTAAATAGCATACTTTCTGATTGTCTAACCTAATCGATGATAATAAGATGTATATTCCATAAGCTATCAAAGGAGATATCAGGATTGGCCAGTAAAATCTTAAATAAAACGCCCTAACATTAAAACCAAAATAATTGCCTAAGCCCAGTATTAAGAAGATTATAGAAGAAAAGACTAAGAAGTTATTGTGCCTCATGAGAATTATATAAACCCCATATAACAGCCCGACAACCAGAAAAATAATGAAGACTTTAAAGTCGGAAATGTAAAATGCAGGCATGCCCGGATTAGTCAGTACAGAAAGGCTATATGGGCTGGCTTTTATCCAGGTTGCCAGGTACATTTTCAAGAAGTAGAATGAAGTAATTGCAGTCGCAATAAAAGAAGTAAATATTATCTTTAGGTAATTGATATAGTCATTCCTATTAGAGAACCAGAGATATGCTGCATTAAAAACGATTAATATTATCAAAAATATAGACTCAGAGAAATGAGCAAATATGGTTCCCAATATTAAGACTGCTAATAAGCCGGCATCGCGAAAATCCTTTGCTAAGTTTAGGACAATCATGCACAAAATCATCAAGAATAACGAGACTAAGGTGGGCCAATAGCCCCACAGGGTCCCTACATAAGTTCCTTTTGAAAATATCAATAAAGAAAATGGTAGGGTTAATATTGCTATCTTTTTGTTGACTCTTTTCACAAAATAATACATTGCAAGAGGTGACAGAACTATAAATAATATTAGAACAAAATATATTGCATCATAGCTTTCTATTCCAGTAAGTTTGGCTATAATCGCAGAATCAAAATGTAGAAGCGAAGGATAGTATCCTCCGACTCCATCTACCCCCCCAGTACTATAAGAAGGCACATATCTATAATTCGCTTGGTCCTTTATTTGGTCAGTTCTTATTGCATGTTGAAATGCATCAGATGCAAAATAACCATGTGGAAAGCTATGAATCAATCTATGGTCCAAGATATAAGCAAATCCTGCCCAGAGGAATAATAGTAGGAATGCAGTTAGGTATACTGCCTCAACAATTTTACTTAGATCACGTTTCAAGAGTACCGCCTTGTTCGATTTTTACAGGTTAGTATCACACTTATCTATAAATTATATCTTAAATATCTTATGGACATTAGGGAGCATTGCTGGTATCTGTGCTTGTTTTTTAGCGCTAAACTCACTAATTTCTAATAAAAAGTTAGACGAACTTCTCAATATTCCTTATAAGACTAGTTGTTGAGCACCCCTTAACCAACTTTATCAAATGTATCTTGCCCCCATAACTCTTAACTAAACCAGCCTCAATACATCCTTGCTTATATTCTTCACCCTTGCAGTGTACATCGGGTTTGATTATTGACAAAAGTTTTCTTGGGTCTCTCTCCCCGAATATAGTGACATAATCTACCATCTCGAGCGCGGCCAATAGTTCTGCACGGTCTTTCTGATTGTTTATAGGCCTTTTAGGACCTTTATTAGTCTTTACTGACTTATCTGAATTGAGGCCAACTATGAGTATATCTCCTTGCGATTTGGCTTCTCTTAATGATTTTATATGGCCTATATGAAGAATATCAAAACAACCGTTCGTGGTAACTATCTTCTTATTGCTCTTCCTGAGATTTTTCACCAACGCACTGAGCCTGTTTCTCGAGATTATTTTTTTATTCATTTTAGTATAAACTTAGCAGCATCCAAAAAGTGTTCTGCAATCAATTCAGGTTTTATATTGCCTAATTCTCCCCTATGTTTAACCCCATGCCCGCTAAGCATATAAATAGTTTTACATCCTGCCAATTTTCCCATCTTAATATCGTGGGGGTGGTCTCCAATAACCCATGATTTTTTTAAGTCGATGTCGTATTTGGACGCGGATTCGTCTATAAATCTTGTGCTTGGCTTCCTGCAATCGCACTTCTCGTCAGGATGGTGTGGGCAAAAAAATGTTTCCTCTATTTTGATTCCATTAGCAAAAAGTTCCTTTACAAGATGACTATTAAATTTATGGAAATCTTCTTCAGTATAGTAGCCTCTGCCAATCCCTGACTGATTTGTTATAATAATAAGCTTAAATCCGCGCTCTTTAAGCAGCTTAAGCCCTTCAATTACTCCAGGAAGCAGCTTAAAGTGCTCAATCTTATGCACATAACCTGGGTCGTCATTCAGTACCCCGTCCCTATCAAGAAATACTACTTTGTTCTTATTCATCTTCCAGGCTCTGTTTTAGCTCTGATGGTGATACTGAAGATGTTCCAACCTTGCCAACGGTGATTCCAGCAGCATGATTGGCTATTACAGCTGCTTCTTTTGTTGTTGCACCTGATGCAAGCGCTAAGGTGAGGGTTGCTACAACCGTATCTCCTGCACCAGTAA
>CAYUUH010000011.1:7044-13594 GCA_964447855.1 uncultured Methanosarcinales archaeon
GTCATAAACTTCTTTTGCTTTTGTGGGGGTCTGGGTCACTGTACCGTCTTTTTCGAACAATGACATCCCTTTCTCTCCACGGGTAATCAGTATCTCTGCATCCAGCTCATTCAAAAGGTGCTTACCAATTCTAAGGATGTCCTCCTCTGAGTTTTCCTCTATCCCAGTCATGCTCGAAGCCTCCTTATGGTTAGGGGTTATAAGAGTGACGCCCTGATAAAGCTTAGTATGTTTTGGCTTAGGGTCTACGATGATTTTCTTTTTCTTGGAATTTGCTGTCTCAGTCAAATATGCCATCAGTTCTCCTCCAACAACTCCTTTGGCATAATCCGATATGATTACTGCATCTACCGAGTCCAGTTTTGTTTTTACAAATTCAACTATCTTATCTTTAATCAATTTGTCAGTACCATCAACTTTCTCATAATCAACTCTTAGCAATTGCTGACCCATTGCAAGTATCCTCTCTTTTCTTGTGGTTGGCTTGGTGCTGTCAACAAAGACTCCGCTAAAGTTAATCTTCCTCTTTGTAAACTCATTGAATAGGAGGTCCTTTGTCGAGTCATTCCCTACAATCCCCACCATCAAAGGCTGTGCTCCTAAGGCAGAAATATTGTTGGCCACGTTGGCTGCTCCTCCTGGAGAGTATCCTTCTGAAGTTACTTTAACAACCTGCACAGGAGCCTCAGGGCTTATCCTAGTCACCTCGCCGATAGTATATTTGTCAAGCATTATATCTCCTATAACCATAATTTTTTTTCCCTTAAAACTGTCAATCAACCTAAACAATCTTGGTTTATCCATACAACTCACCCATATAATCTTTTATTCCTTCTTTTAAGGTCCATTTTGCCTTAAAACCTAGAAATTTTTCTGCATTTTTTGTGTCTGCCTGAGTATCAGCCTGATAAGTCTTAGAGTCATAGGGCATATCAAAATATTCAGGCTCTAGGTTCGTACCTAAACTCTCGTTTAGTGCCTTAACAAGCTCATTAAAATCAGTTGCAATGCCTGTACCGACATTATAAATTCCGCTCTTCTTTGCATCCAAAGCCTTGATAGTCGCATCTACAACATCTTTCACATATATATGATCCCTTTTTTGTTCTCCCATCTTGAATATCCTGGGTCTTTTTCCGGCTTTCATCTGCTTTGAAAGATGGTAAATCATAGATGCAGGCCTTCCCTTTAATGCTTCATGAGGACCGAAAACATTGAAATACCTCAGCCCGACAATGTGCATAGTATCAAAATATCTCTCAGCAATCTCATCCATATTTAATTTAGACTTCCCATATGCAGTTATAATCTGTTTTTTTTGGCCTTCTTTCATTGGAACTGGCCCGTTGCCATATAGATTTGCAGTAGAGGCATAAATCAGCTGTGCATTATTTCTCTTTGCCAACTTAATCATTGTTTTAAACCCTTCAACATTCGCCCTTATCGTCTCGTCATCATCTTCGAACCTGGGGTCAGTTATTGCTGCCTCGTGGAATATAGCATCAACATGTTCATTGAACTCGAAGTCTTTTGATACATCTGCCTCTATAACCTTCCCTTTAAAGTCAGAAATATTTTCTCTTTTCCCTGTAAGGAAGTTGTCTACAATAATAACATCATGCCCTCGCTTTTCTAGTTCTAAAGCGAGATTACTTCCGATAAACCCGGCTCCGCCAGTAACCAAGCATTTCATTTTAAGCCCTCGAGGCTTAATTCCTCAATGTTTACTTTTCCAGAAACCTCATCCCGATAAGAGTCTGAGTCTTCATGGTGTGTTGAAAACTCGATTATCTCTGAGTCTTCAATTCCTGTAAACCTATGCTTCTGGTTTGGCTTTACAAGCTGAGCGCTTCCAGGCTTCATGAATATTCTCTTGCCGTCAAGCTCAAGAAGAACCTTCCCTTTATTGACATAGAATGTTTCATCCTTATTCTTGTGGTGGTGCATGCTACATCTATACCCCTTTCTTAAGATGAGGAGCTTTCCGCAATAATCTCTATTCACAATCCACCGCTCCTCTCCCCAAACTTTAGGCACAATCTTTATTTCCTGCATTATACCACCTTAGTATGAACTTTTCATACTAAGGTAGTCCAATAATCATATATAAATGTTTCGTTTTTACCTTATATTTCGTAGAAAAGTTTAAATAGTAATACCTATTCATACCTTTTTATGAAGAAAGAAAAGATTGCTATAAGCGTTGACAGCTCCTTGCTAAGCTTAGTGGACAGCAAGGTTGACGGCTCTGTTATAAGGTCTAGAAGCCAGGCAATTGAGTATTTTCTTAAGAAGGGGTTGAACGAAGAGTCTATAACCACTGCCGTCTTATTGCTCAAAGGAACTCAACAGGGGGCAACTCTTAAGAACTTCAAAGGAAAGTCCCTGATAAAAAACCAAATAGAATTCTTCACCAATAATGGGATTAAAAAGATATTTCTCATAACGCAGAACCCTAGCAAAGAACTGAGGGAAGAGCTTATCAACTCCAACGTTGAGATAATCGAAAAAGACTCTAAAGGTAACGCCTCTGCACTCCTCGCATTAAAAGGGAGGGTAAAGAGCAACTTTATTGTAATGTCTGGAGACACATATAATAACTTTGATTTGATTAAAATGATCAACAAGCACCTATCGCTTAATAAGATAGCAACAATGGGGCTGATGACTAGAGAAAAAGCATCTGATTACGGCACAGCAATCCTCGACGGAGACTTAGTCATAGACTTTAAAGAAAAGATTAAGTCTTCAAGCTCCCATATTGTAAATGCAGGAATATACATCTTCAAGCCAGAGATATTTGAGCTTGCGCACGGAGCATCTTTAGAAAAAGAAGTATTCCCTCAGCTTGCAAAGATAAAAGAATTAGTGGGCTTCTTCACATATGGGGAATACGAGCACTTTGGGTGACTATATTAGTTTTTTTACTGCAGTTAGGACATCTTCTACTGCTATTGATTTCATGCACTTCTGGTAGTTTCCGCTTCTTTTGGTGTACAGGCAGTCTGGAACCTGGCCCTTATGGACATTTACACATGGGGTGTACTTACATGATTTTCCATTATAAAGCGCTACATTGTGTTTGCCAAAAGGACCAAACCTCACAGGAGTATTTGGCCCGAAAAGACCTAATGTTTTAGTTCCTTGAGAAGCAGCTATGTGCATCGGACCAGTATCATTGGATATCAATAGGCTACACTTTTCTATAAGATAAAAACTCTGCTTAAGGCTTATCCTTCCAGCAAGATTGAATGATTTGTTCTTCATGGAATCCTGAATATTTCCAATAAGTGCTCTTTCATATCCAGCTCCAAGAAAGAATACCTTAGATTTATAGTTCTCAATTAGCTTATCTGCAAGTCTCGCAAATCTATCACCTGGCCACATCCTTGACTTTGCAGACTCGGCAGCCCCAGGCACAATTCCGATAACTTTGTCCTTTTTAGATATCCCTAGCTTGCTAAGCAGATTATCCACTGCTTGTTTATCCTCATTGCCTACAATCAGCTTTTCAAGTTGGACAATCTTAAACTTAGAGCTTAATGGCTTAATCAAATCCAGAAAAGTCTTGCATGCATGCTGTGCATCGTTGTACTTGACTTTATCAGTGTATAATATTGACCTGAGCCCGTGTGAATATCCTACCCTTTTGGCGCCAACAAATAATGATATTATCGCTGATATGTTCAGGTATTCTTCCATATCTATCACTAAATCAAATTTATTATGGTTCTTTAGCATGAATTTAGTTATTGCTATAGGGCTTAGGCTGATTATCTCTAGATTATCATAATTCTTAGAGCATTCATAGACATCTTTGTTGCGCAATGTAGCTAATAGTGTTATTTTAGACTTAGGAAGCCTTTGCCTCAAGGCTTTCAGTGCAGGAAGTGTAAGTACAGTCTCCCCAATGCCCCAAAACTGAAGTACAATAATATTATTTACGGTATCTGATGGCTTCTTTTTAAGAATTTTATAGAACCATAAAAATAGGCAGAGAGTATTTCCAATAAACCTGTCTACAAATTTAATTATGCCTACAACCAAGAAACGCACCTCTTATTTTTTCTTTTGGATTGCAATCTTCCTTACAATCTCCTCAAGCCTGTTCTGATTTATCCTTACAAGAGTATAAGTGTAAAACAGTGCTCCTATAAGGAAAACAAAACCGAGTATTATGAAGAGGTCCATTGTCCTTGCAAGGCTCAGGGATGCTATTATTGGGTCAAGAATGTTTGGGGCAACAGTTACAACGAAGAAAGATATCCATAGCAGTATCCAGAAACTATACTCTTTTACTGTAATCTCTTTCCTCTTGTAGTGCAAGAAAGTATAATAAATCATAAATATCGCAAACAAAACCCCAAAAAGCTGTATCCCTAAAATCATTTTATCACCCTGTTTTTTGGCTCAATCAGCCTAATTCAGCCCCGGGTAAATCTCCACCAGAGCATATTGAACACAATCTTCATTCCATCAATGACTGTCGTACCCTTGTACTTATCGCAGTATATCGTCTTTATAGGAACCTCGGAATATTTAAGCTTATTCTTTCCGGCATTGGCTATCATCTCTGATTCCATGCTATAGCCGCTTGACGCCCATTTTATCTTGCTATATGCTCCTTTTGTGAATGCCCTATAACCGCACTGAGTGTCCTTAAGGGCTATGCCGTAAAGAAGTTTCGTTGCTTTGTTTATGAACCAGTTGCCAAATTTGAGCACTAAAGGCATTGTTTTGCTTCTCCTCCTATAACCAAAAACAATTTCTGCCTCATCAAGCCCTTTGATGAACTTAGGAATCTCCTCTGGCTCATGCTGCGCATCGGAGTCTATTAAGACTATTTTTTGCGCGCCATGCTTGATTACATAGTCGCACCCAGTCTTTATTGCAGCACCTTTTCCCAAATTGATGATATGCCTTAGAACAACTGAATTGCTGGATATAGCCAAGTCGTAAGTCCTATCCTTGCTTCCATCATCAACAACGACAAGATTATCCACATATTTCCTGGTTTTTGAGATGACTTTAGATATATGTTTTTCTTCATTATAAGCAGGGATAACTGCCCAGATTGTTTGTTTTTTCATATTAAGGTGAGATTATCTCACTAGAATCTCCATCTAAAGTCCCTACTTCCTCATTTTTAACTTCCTTCGGCTTAAACGTTTCCAAAGTGTTTGTAGCGTTTCCTTCCCAGTTAACTTCCCACACAATAATTCTGCCACCAGTGACTCCTCTCTGGTCGCTGAACTTATCAAAGTGCTTTAAGCCGTGGCCGTCCATGTAGAAGAGCCTCGTAAATGTACTTGCTACTAGTTTTGGGTGTGAAACTAGAATAACATATTCCTCGCCAGAAGGAATCAATGTAACTCCAACCTTACCTACCGTGTTATTAGCATATTCTTTCTTGATAATCTTATTATCTTTAGTTGGATAAGCCAAAACTTGAGGATACATTGTGCCTTGAGGAGTTGGAACGCTCGCTTCCATTTTTTTTAAATCAATCAATATGTTTGCTCCCTGTAGGAAACCGCACTCAATAGTGTTGTTCTCATTCTTCCTGCATCCCTGCATTCCGAAATAATTAGGCCATTCAGCTATCCATTGGTTTGCTTCATCACTATCTTTTATTGCTTGAACCTCATAATAGATATCTTCAGCCTCCTGGTCAGACATGCTAAACCTGCCCTGTAGGAAACCAACACTCTTTGATTTGTTATCCTTATACTCCTTCTTGTTCAAGGTGTTATACATCAAAGCCCTGTTAAAATCCCAATTTCCAAAGTGAGCCCAGACTCCGGCCTTACCGACCATATCTTCGGAAGTGATATAATACTCCTCTGGAGGCTCGCAATGAGTGTATTGCAAAACTGATTCTATCTCTTTTTCGGAAAGTCCGATTTCGTCCAGTACAGACTCGGCATGTTTCTTATCAAGAACTATAATCTCATAAAGGATATCAATTGTCTTAGGTGTATCTCCTATGAAATTATTAAGCTCATCAAATGCATTAGTAGCTCCGCAATCAAGCATCCTAAGGATCCCAACAGTGATATCCTCGTCATCAGTGAGCAGGCTGTTTCCAATCCAATGAGCCTGAGGGCTGTTTTGCGAGGTTCCGTCGAAGGTAACTGGCCTGTCCCCGATATACTTAAACCAATGGCCAAAGTCCCACCAAGAGTTAATTATTGCATCAGGAGCTCCTTCTTGGTTTATCTTGTCTAAGGAATTCCACCATGCATCATTCATGCTTGGAATCTCTCCCTCTGCTGTTGCTAACGCTGTCCTAAATGGGGATATGAGCAGAATAAGGAGCAGGGTTATAACTGAAACGCTGCTTATCGCTCTGTGGATACTTAGCTCTTTGTAAGCCCAGTTATTTACAAAATTGTATGTGACCCCTAGAGTTATGCCAAAAGAGATTGCAAATGCAGGCACAAGCAATAAAGAATACCTTATTCCTTTCACACTGGCATAAATGGTAGAGAATATCCATAAAGAAAGGAGGAGAGCATATTTTGCATCTATCCCCTCATCTTTGTCCTTT
>CAYUUH010000012.1:0-13487 GCA_964447855.1 uncultured Methanosarcinales archaeon
TATCAGCAACAGCCCTTTCATGGCACTACTCCTCAGTTATATTTTCAGTCTTTGCAGTCATAAGCTTTTCTGCCCCTACCACGAGCACGTTATCATAGTCTAGCTGGTTTGCAAACCATAATGCCGCCCCTCCGCTTGAGCATGCAGCAGGAACCCTAATTATGGGCTTTCTTGTCTGAAACATTGAAGAAAGCATCGCTGCAAAATGGCGCTGTTTCTCAATTGAGAAGAACCACTCCAATGACACGCATACTATAGCATCTATATTATCAAATTTCATATCTGCATCTTTAAGGGCTTCCAGTGTAGCTTCATAAGCAATCTGGTGTGAGAACTTGTCAGATGTTCCAAACTTAGTCATCCCAACGCCTTTTATGAACATTCTACTCACTTATCCTCGTTATTAATCACTTATAAGGCTCATGCCTTTTCTTAGGGCAAGCTCGTTTATGTAAACCAGATTCTTTCTTGACCCAGAGAAAACCTTGTTCAATGCAGAGATTATGCTTTCTTTCTTTACAACCTTAGTCTTTTGAACCACTGCGCCAACCATAATAAGGTTAGCAACCTTGGGGTTCCCAATCTCTGTCGCAATTTCAGTTGCTGGAATCTTTACTATATTTGAGCTGTCAGCATCGCTGTCGAGCTTAATTTCTGAAATATTAACAAAAAGAATGCCTCCCTTGGCTGTTTTTAGCTTAAATTTATCATAGGCTTCCTGGCTTAATACGATGGTGATTGTAGACTTTTCTATAATCGGGCAGTCGATTTCATCCTCAGATATAACTACTGAGCTGCTTGAGGCTCCCCCTCGCATCTCTGCCCCGTAAGAGACCATGCCTAGGATATTCTTGCCTTCAGTTAAAGCTGCGTATGCCAGCACGTTTCCAGCAAGCACAACACCTTGGCCGCCAAATCCAGCTATAAACACTTTTTCTTCCATTTTCATTCTCTTGTTTTTCTATTCATTGTCCCTGAACTTTCCAAGAGGGAAATAACTTGCCATCTCATTTCCTACGAACTTGCACGAGTCTTTTGGGCTCAATTTCCAGTTAGTAGGGCACATAGAGAGTATTTCTACAAAAGAGAATCCCTTCCCCTCCATTTGGTTCCTGAATGCCTTCATTATAGCATTCTTTGCTTTTGCTATGTTGGCTGCATCATTTACTGCAACCCTTTCTATGTACACTGGCTTTCCAAGGGTGGCAAGAAGCTCACAAGCCCTTATAGGGAAACCAGTTGTCTCAGAATCACGCCCGTCTTGGGTTGTTATTGTTTTCTGGCCAATCAATGTTGTTGGGGCCATCTGGCCTCCAGTCATGCCGTAGACTGCATTGTTAATGAATATCATAGTGAGATTTTCTCCGCGGTTTGCGGCGTGAATTGTCTCAGCCATGCCGATTGACAGCAAGTCTCCGTCTCCGCCATATACAAAAACCAGGTTATCAGGATGTGTCCTTTTTATGCCAGTTGCTACTGCAGGAATTCTTCCATGGGGGCACTCAATGACATCGCAGTTAAAGTAATCATAAAGCAGAACCGCGCATCCGACAGGAGCAGTTCCTATTGTATTTTCTCTTATATTAAGCTCGTCCATCACCTGGGCAACAAGCCTGTTGGCTATTATATGGCCGCAGCCAGGGCAGTAATGCATCTTTACATTCTTCATTGTTTTTTCTTTTTCCTGGTTATTTTCCATTGCCAATCGTTTCCTTTATCTTATTGAAAATATCATCTTGTTTTGGGTACCAGCCGCCGCCATGGCCCAGGAAGCTTATCTCCATCCCGCATTTGTTGAATAAGGATAATTTTACATCCTCAATCATCTGGCCGTTGCTCATTTCAACAACAAGGAACTTGCCGCAATTCTCTGAAAGTTCACTTAGCTCTTTGCTTGGGAATGGCCATAATGTTATTGGCCTGAAGAGGCCGGCTTTTATTCCCTCAGCCCTTGCCTTTTTTATTGCAGCCCTTGCAACCCTGGATGAAACTCCATAAGCAACAACAATCAGTTCTGCATCATCACAGCTTATTTTTTTACACTCCTGAAACTCATCTTCAATTTTTTTGTATTTATTATCAAGATGGATATTCACTTTTTCCAGCGCATCTTCAGGATGTAGGTAAAGAGTCTTAACTACATTCGGCTTGCGGCCTTTGCAGCCCGTAAGCGCCCAGTCTTTTTTTGGGAGCTCGGGTTTTTTATACTCTTTCAGCTCAATTGCCTCTGCCATCTGCCCTAAAACCCCGTCTGCAAGAATCATCACAGGGTTTCTGTGCTTATCAGCCAAGTCAAATGCCTTTAATGTAAGGTCGTACATCTCCTGTACAGAGTTCGGGGCAAGCACAATAAGCCTATAATCACCATGACCTCCGCCCCTCGTTGCCTGAAAGTAATCCCCCTGGGAACCGCTAATGTTTCCAAGGCCCGGGCCTCCGCGCATTATGTTTGCAATAACGCATGGCAGCTCCGCAGCTGCAATGTATGAAATCCCCTCTTGCTTAAGGCTCATTCCAGGGCTTGACGAGGAGGTCATTGCCCTAACCCCTGTGGAAGCAGCCCCAAAAACCATATTTATCGCTGCAAGCTCTGATTCAGCCTGCACAAAAACAGAACCCGCCTCCGGAAGCCGCTTTGAAAGCATCCTGGTTACTTCGTTTTGGGGAGTTATAGGATATCCTGCATAGAACTTGCAGCCTGCGGCTAAAGCTGCCTCAGACATAGCCTCATTGCCCTTCATAAGTATTTTATCTGTCATTACCATTTTCTTTATTTGTTAGTTATTTATTTCTTTTTAATAAGCCTTGAGCCAATCGGCTGCTTTACATCGCGCCTTATAGCGTCTAACTCACATCCTACAAATTTTATCTTTGAAATGTCATACTCTCCAAGCCCAAGCTTTCCTGCAAGCTCGACATATGGCAGCTTTCTTAGGCAGAAAGCTTCCTGCACAGCTGTGTCGTGCACAACTGCATTTCTTGCTGCAAATATCATGTTGTAAAATCCAGGCTCACCATCCTCACCAGGCCCGTTTCCCTGGAGACCTATCGATGCATCTCCGATAGTGATAAACTTCGGAAGCACATTAGGCAGTGCTGCCAAGGCCATTGTTGCTTTTTTAAGGTCCTTTGCAAGCTCGTCAAAGTTCTTCTTTGAAAGGAACCTGATTAAATTCTCAAATGCGCCGTCCAGACCAAGTATCATATCAGTCTTTATCACAGGCACATTAAGTATTAAGTCGAAGTCATTGGCTATTTTTGATACCTCAAAACTGAACTCGCGCTCCTTTTTTTCTTCAAATTCCGTCTTGGATATGTCAATATACTTGATTCCATATTCTTTTATTATCTCAGGAGCCCCGCTTTTTGCAACAGCCTTTTCAAGCTGCACAAAAAAAGACTGCTCTGCAAGCGTTATGTTTTCCTTCTTCACGCCTTTATCTAGGAGGTATTGGACTAAAGCTTCGAGCACTTTTGGATTGGTGCATAATCCCAGGTAATGATGCCCAGGTATGCTTAAGTTTGGCTTTATCAATACCTTCTTTGAGCTGTCGGCATTTATCCCGCCTATAAGCTCAATCGCTTCTTTTACAGCCTCGTAATAGTCATACTTTATCTTTACAGCTGAAACAGCTGACTCAGATGAGTCAGGAACATCTTTATATACATCGCCAATCTTATACTCCTTTATCGTTTTCTTCGGCATCTTGTTGCCATGCTCATCCTCAAGGATAAGCACTGTGTAAGGCACAATAGGGTGCAGTGGATTAGGTACGCTTACCCTTGTGCATCCAATCACCTTTGTTTTCTTGCCAACCTGTTTCTTTGTTTTCCCGTTGCAATACAGACAAGTATCAACAGGGTGAATCCATTTCTTGTTGCATTTTTCGCATATCCATCTTAATACATGAACCATATCTCCCTCACCTACGCCGCTTTTCTAAAAATATGCACTGTCGTTGTTCCGCCCGCTCCCCCTACATTATGGGTCAGGCCATACTTTGTATTACTCACCTGCCTTTCTCCACATCTGCCCCTTAATTGATCAACAATCTCTACAATCTGTGCTATGCCTGTCGGGGAAATTGGATGGCCTTTTGCCTTTAACCCTCCTGAAGGGTTCACAGGCATCTTCCCTTCAAGGTTAACACGTCCGTCCCTGATAAGCTTTTTTCCATCCCCTTTTTTGCAGAACCCTAAATCCTCATATGCAATAAGCTCTACTATTGTGAATGCATCATGAAGCTCTGCCACATTTATGTCTGATGGGGAAATTCCAGCCTGGGCAAATGCCTCTTTGCCAGAGATTACTCCTGCATTCCACACTGTTACATCTTCTCTCTCAAATGGAGCAAGGTAATCTGTTGCTAAAGCAGAGCCCTTCACTTCTATATCTGACTTATCGTGGGATATAATTGCTGCAGCAGCTCCATTAACGCTTACTGAACAATCATACAGCGTAAACGGCGAAGAAACTATAGGAGCGCTCTTTATCTCTTCAAGCGTGACTTTCTTTTTGTAAAACCTCGCTTTAGGGTTCAAGCTTCCATTGTGATGGTTCTTATATGATATCTGAGCCAAATCGTCGTGAGTTGTTCCGTATTTTGCTATGTGCTGCTGGGCTACAAGAGCATTTACTGCAGGGAAAACAAGCCCCTCTTCCTGCTCCCAGAAATTATCAGAAGCATTCATAATCTCTTTTGTAACTAATGTGGTCGGTGATGATGCTACTTTGTCTACAGCAACGACCAGTATGTTGTTATATTTCAGCCTTAATGCCGACCAGAATGCAGCTCCGCCACCACCGCAGACAGCAGGTACTCGTATGATCGGCATCTTTTTCTTCAGGATTGAAGTAAGCAAAGGAGGATAATGCCTCTGCATCTCTCCAGTTATCTTTGTGTCTACTGTGGCTATTACTGCTGCATCTATTTCATTTAATCCGATATCAGAATCATTTAAGGCGTCTGAGACAGCTTCGTGAACAAGGTTAACCGTCGGGATATCATCTATAGAAAACCGGGTCATTCCTACTCCTTTTACGTACCTTTTTGGTGAAGATTCAAATGACATTGTAACCGAAATCAAACCTAAAAAATAAACTAAATTATTTGTAAGCAGGAGAAGCCTTGGAGCGGAAGTCTTTTCTGTCAACAACAGCGAGCATCATCTGAGCTTCAGCAACGACTTTGTCATTGACAATTGCCTTTGCGCTCAGCAGGCCGCCTCGCTCGTCTTTTCCAAGGAGAGCAATCTCATATTTCAGCTGGTCTCCGGGGAATGTAGGAGCAGAAAACTTAGCCTCCTTTATCTTGTAAGCAAGAACTTCTTTCTCCCAGTGGTTCTCTAGGTTATACCTCATCAGCAATGTTCCTGCCTGGCCCATGCCTTCCACGATTAATGCTCCCGGCATTATAGGGAAAGATGCAAAGTGGCCCTTGAAGAACTCCTCATTGGCTGTGGTGTTTTTTATAGCTATTATCTTGTCCTTGTCAAGCTTCAAAACCCTATCAATCATAAGGAAAGGATATTCATAGGGTATAATCTGCTTTATACAGTTAGAGTCAATTTCTCCTTTTTCATTCTTTAAATCGTCTATTTTCTTCATTATAGCACCCCCAATTTTCCAGCTTACGTAAGCGCGGAACCATTTAAATAACTTTCCATTGACCAGGAGTAAACTAGAAACTTTTAAATATGCACCAACTTACCACTGGGTTATGGGGGCAAAGAAGAATAAACTGAAGATAGATAAGATACTAAACCAGCTTTTGGCACCGGTTGAGGTTGTTTATGACCTTGTAAAAAGGGCAGCAAACCGCACAAAGAAGACAGTGCCTTTTGTTTACGAGGAGATACAGTCTTTGGTACAGTCTCACCTAGTTACTCTTGAGAAAGACAAGGGCCTTTTACATTCTCCAGATATAAATGGTTTTGCAGATGTTATCACCAGCAATCTCGTTAGGAAACTGCCAAATATAGACCAGGAGAAGCTGACTAAGATGGTAGCTGATAAATCTTCATTATCTTTCTTAGATATGCTCACAAGAGGTCTTGGGGTCACAATTGAGAAGGAAAAAGATTATACCCAGCTCAGCAAGAGCAAGCTCTTCAAGAGGGTACTTATAGCCAATAGAGGAGAGATTGCGTTGAGGGTTATAAGGGCATGCAAGGAGCTTGGTATAGAGACGGTGGTAATATACTCTGAATCTGATAAAGACTCTCTTGCAGCTAAATTCGCAGATAAATCATATTGCATCGGAGCAAACAGCAATTACCTTGATGTGAATAAAATAATTGCTGTGGCAAAAAAGGCTAAGGCGGATGCAATTCATCCAGGATATGGCTTTTTGGCAGAAAATGCAGATTTTGCAAAGCTATGCGAGAAGAACAAGATCAAGTTCATAGGACCCTCTGTTAAAGCAATCAATATGATGGGCAATAAGATTGTTGCTAGGACATCTATGCAGAATGCAGGAGTTCCTGTCGTGCCTGGGACAAATGAGCAGATTAAGGACCCAGAAGAAGCACTTAGGATTGCCAAGACAATAGGATATCCAATCATAATCAAGGCTGCTGCCGGCGGCGGCGGAAAAGGGATGAGGGTCGTAAGAAATGACAATGAGCTTGAAAAGGCGTTCAAGTCCGCAGAGTCTGAGGCAGAGGCTTCATTCAAAGATAAGTCACTATACGTTGAAAAATATTTCGACGACCCAAGACATATAGAGTTCCAGATACTCGCAGATAGGTATGGCCATGTGGTTCATCTAGGAGAGAGGGACTGCAGCATACAAAGAAGGCACCAAAAGCTTGTTGAGGAAGCACCAAGCCCTGCCCTTACTAAAGATCTCAGGGAGAAAATGGGCTCAGCTGCAGTAAAGGCTGCGAAAATGGTCGATTATGAGGGCGCAGGAACTGTTGAATTCCTTTTTGATGACAAGAAGAAAGAGTTCTATTTTATGGAGATGAACACAAGAATCCAGGTTGAGCACGGAATAACAGAGATGATTACTGGTGTAGACCTTGTTAAGGAGCAGATAAAGATTGCATCTGGCGCAAAGCTTGCGTTCACACAGGATGATGTCAAGATTGGAGGATGGGCAATAGAGTGCAGGATTAATGCTGAAGACCCTACAGACGGGTTTAAGCCTTCAATAGGCTCTGTAGTAAGCTACCTGCCTCCCGGAGGCCCTGGGATAAGAGTGTGCAGCAGCTGCCACGCAGGCCATATAGTAAGCCCCCACTACGATTCATTGATTGCAAAGCTTATGTGCGGCGGCCGCACCAGGACTGAGGCTATAAACAGGACAAAAAGAGCCCTCAGCGAGTTTATCATCGAGGGAATTGACACAACAATCCCTTTCCACAAAGCAGTTCTTGATGACAAGAACTTTATCAAGGGAGATATAACAACCTCATTTATAGAGCAGAATAAGATACTGGATAAGATAAAAAAGACAAAAAAAGCAAAGAGGCTTTCAAACGGCAAGAAGGCAATAATAATAGCAACTGCAGCGTCGGAGTATATGAGCAAGAAGTACAATGGAAATAACGGCATATCCAGAAACAATTCAAATGCCTGGGTCGCTGCCGGAAGGCAGGAGCTTATGAACCAAGATACAAAATCTTTCTAGCTCAAAATGCTTAAGGCACATCATTTCAGGAAAGTCACTTCTACTAATACCAAGGCAAGAGAATATCCTCCTGGGAGTGTGGTCGTTGCGGATGAGCAGACCAAAGGCAAGGGCAGGTTTGCTAGAAAGTGGTCTTCTGCAAAAGGCGGGCTTTATGTTTCTATTGTTCTTGAACCGTCTGACAGGCCAGGGCTTATCACATTTATCGCAGCTATTGCTGCGCAGCGCGCAGTCAGGAAGATTTCTAAGGTGGATACCAAGCTTAAATGGCCGAATGACCTGCTTTACGATGGAAGAAAGCTTTGCGGGATATTGAGCGAGAGTGTATTTTCAGGAGAGAAAGGGAAAATGATTGTAGGGGTTGGGCTAAATGTCAACAATAAGCTGCCTTTATCACTAAAAACCAAATCAACGAGCTTAAAATCAATATTAAAAAAAGAAATAAGCAAAGAGAAGATTGCCAAATCCTTACTAACTGAGTTTGAGAAGATTTATTCTGAATACAAACATAAAAGATATTCTAAGATAATCAAAGAATGGAAAAAACTGAGCCATACTGTCGGCAGGAAAATCAAGGCAGTTACCCAGCAGGGCACATTTATTGGAGAAGCATTTGATATAGATACTGATGGCAGCCTATTGCTTAAGCTTGAAAATGGCAGCAAAAAGAAGATAATAGAGGGAGACATCTTCGCTCTAGACAACTAAGCTAGTTTCTTTACTTCTTCTGGCACAGGAACAGGCTTCATATCTTTGTTTATGAATACGTTTACAGTATATGCTTCCGCAAGGAGCTTCATATCTTCTTTGTTTAGCACCTTATAGTTGAATTTAATGCTTGTGTTGCCTATCTTTTCTATTTCAGTCTCTACAATCACTATATCATCATACCTTGCAGGAGACTTATAATTCACCTTTACCTCTACAACTGGCGCGAAAATCCCTTTCTTCTCAAGGTCTGCGTAGGTTATCCCATTATCCCTCAGGATTTCAGTTCTTCCAGCCTCAAACCAGTCAAGGTACCTTGCGTAGTAAACAACGCCAAAATGGTCGGTGTCTGAGTACCTAACCCGGTGTTCAGTCTTGTTTTTTGCCATAAGGGGCATTTATTTGGAAAATTTTATATACCTTCCTAAATAATCTGGGTCTAGATGCAACTACTAAAGAATGTACCAGTGTTAAGGAAGGCCATTGAGATTGGATATACAATGGCTGTAATAATAATCCTAAGCGCGATAGTAGGATTGATTCTTGCGTTTCCAGTCATGTGGCTTTGGAATTATGTCTTCCCGATTTACAAGATTAGCGTATTCCAGGCATGGGCCCTTAATGTTCTTTCCGGAATATTGTTCGGCAAGACAGGCGCATCAAAAAAATAAGTTTCTGATTCTAACTTTATAACCGAAGAATTCTAACTCCTTATTCTATAACAATCAAAAGGTCTCCTTTATCTACGCTGTCGTTCTTATTTACTTTAATCTCTTTTACTATGCCGTCTTTTGGAGCAGCAATCTCATTTTCCATCTTCATCGCCATCAAAGTAAGCAGTCGTTTGCCTTTTTTTACCTTTTCTCCAGGCTTGACATCTATAGAGAAAACAATTCCTGGAAGAGGCGCAACAACTGCGGATTTTCCGTCTTTAGAAGCATCTTTTTTCTGAAGCTCGCTTTCTATGTTCTCGAGAATCTTTTCTTTAGTCTCGACTTCGTAGACATCCCCTTCGCAGTGGATTCTGAGCTTTCCGCCTTCAGTCTCTTCAACCTTTACAGTATAATCTTTTCCGTCTACTTTTATGGTAATTTCTTCCATTTTTAAGAATTATAATGGAATATTTCCATGCTTTTTTGCAGGCCTTCTGTCCCTCTTATTGGCCAAGCTCTCTAAAGTTTTGATTAAAGCCTTTCGGGTATCCTTAAAATCTATGATTTGGTCTACTTTGCCGAGTTCTGCTGCAACATGGGGATTTAGGAACTTATCTGAGAACTCTTTTGACTTATCAGCACTTAGTTTTTTAGGGTCTTTTGAATCAGCAATCTCTTTCCTATTTATTATCTTAACAGCCTGCTCAGCGCCCATCACTGCGATTTCTGCCGTAGGCCACGCAATCACGTTATCATAACCCATGTCCTTTGAAACAAGGGCTATATACGCTCCCCCATAAGCTTTTCTCATAACAAGGCTTATCTTAGGGACAGTTGCTTCTGAATATGCATAAAGGATTTTTGCTCCGTGCCTTATAATCCCGTTATGCTCCTGGTCTGTGCCTGGCAGATAGCCAGTTACATCTACAAAATTGATGATTGGGATGTTGAATGCGTCGCATAGCCTGACAAATCTTGATATCTTATCAGAGGAATTTATGTCAAGGCATCCTGCAAGCACGCATGGCTGGTTTGCTACAACCCCAACGACCTGATTGTTAAGCCTTCCAAATCCAACAACTGCATTCTTTGCATATTCCTCCTGTACCTCCAGGAATGAATTCTTGTCAAGAACCTCAACAATGACATCCTTTGCATCATAAGCCTTCTTTCCGTCTGCAGGTATTATATCTTTTAATTTTTCATTTTCTCTGCCAGGATTATCATTTGTATTTATGATTGGAGCATTCTCCATGTTGTTCTGAGGAAGATAAGTAAGGATCTTTTTTACCATCATCATGCAGTCTTTCTCTGATTCCAAGAAGAAGTGAGCTACTCCGCTTTTCTGGTTGTGCGCGTTTGCTCCTCCAAGGCCTTCAAAATCAATCTCTTCTCCAGTTACAGATTTGATAACATCAGGGCCAGTGATAAACATCTGGCTTGTCTTATTTACCATGAGGATAAGGTCTGTTAGTGCAGGAGAATAAACCGCAATCCCTGCGCAAGGCCCAAGTATACACGAAATCTGAGGTATAACTCCTGAAGCTTTTGTATTGTTATAGAATATTGAGCCTCCACCATCAAGGCCTGAGATGCCTTCCTGGATCCTTGCCCCTCCTGAATCTAAAAGCCCGATTACTGGGCATCCGTTCTTTGTTGCAAGGTCAATAACATTTGCAATCTTTCTTGTATGGGCCTCACCCATTGAGCCCCCCATGAACGTTAAATCCTGCGCATAAACATAGACAGGCCTGTTGTTAATCTTGCCGTAACCGGTTACAACGCCGTCTCCTGCCCTCTTTTTCTCTTGCAGTTCAGGACTTCTCGTCTTTGCGAATGGCTGCAGCTCTACAAAGCTGTCCTGGTCCAGAAGAATATCCAGCCTTTCTCTTGCAGTAAGCCTTCCTTTCTTATGCTGGGCCTTTACTGCTTCCTTATCGGATTCGAGCTCCGACTTCTTCTTTAGGAACTCTTTTGCTTTATTCTTGTCCATTTTTTCCCTGGGTGGTGGTGTTAGATTTTCCTATAAATAGCTTTCTATTGTCCTGAAAAAAGCTTGAATTTTGTCTCTTTTGTGCCAATCACTCCAGTTTCTACTATCTTGAATGTGATTTCTTTCTGCTCTGGTATGCTTCTGTGCTTTCTTAGTATTGCCTTTCGGTTATTCTGCGGGGTTATTTGGAGCTCGATTAGGCATTTGCTCCCATACTTGAGAAGGTCTCCTCCGACGATGTTTACTTTCTCCTTGTTTTCAAAGTCAGCATAAACCTGGTTTGTCAATATTACCGGAATCTGTTTTTTTCTCGATATCTCAGATAAGTAAGATATTTGCTTGCCTAGCTCGCGGTTTACCTCATAAATATCCTTGTTAGTCCCGAGTTCTATCCTGTAGAGCATGCCTATTGTATCTACTATCACAAGGCCTATCCTGTCATTGATTATATCTTTGAGTTTTTCGAAGTCCTTCCTTTGTTCTGTGAAGCTTGTAGGCCTTAGAAAAATCATATTTCCCAGGATTTTGTGGTAATCAAGAGCAATCTGCCTCAGCCTATCAAGGGAAAAGCTGCCTTCAGTATCTATATAGATGATTTTCTTGCCGTTTCTGGCTATGTTGATTGCGCACAACATAGCAAGGTTGGTCTTTCCGCTGCCAGCAGGACCATATATTGTAGTTATAATGTCGCAGTCATAGCCTCCATTAAGCATACGGTCCATAATCTTGCTGCCAGTAGGAATCTTTTTCGTGTGCATAGAGCTATTTAAGCCCGATTTTCTTATAAACATTTAGTTTTTAAGTATTCTATAATGGTAAAATTTTTAAAGCAATTAGTACTAGTTTCTCACATGCATGACTTAATGAGGATTGGGCTTTGGATAGTTTATGTAATATGCCTCTATTTCGCAGTATTCTGGTTCCTGGTATTCTTGGATGGGAACTATGATATGAAGAAAAAGAAGCTGGAAAAGCTTCCCAAAGTTTCAGTAATAGTTCCTGCTTATAACGAGGAGTCAAGAGTGCTTCTTACGCTGAGGTCTATAATTGGGCTCAACTACCCTAAAGACAAGCTTCAGGTTATTGTTATCAATGACGGCAGCACAGACAAAACAAGTGAAGTAGTCCAGAATTTCATAAAAAAGAAGAAAGAGTTTGACATTATCCTGGTTAATCAGGAAAACCAAGGAAAAGGAGCTGCGCTTAACAAGGGCCTCAAGCTCTCAAAGGGAGAATATTTTGTGTGCCTTGATGCAGACTCTTATGTAAAGCCGGATGCGCTTAAGAAGATGCTCCCTTATTTCTCTGATGATACTGTTGCAGCCGTGCTTCCAATCCTTAAGGTAAGAAAACCTAAAAACCTTCTTCAGAGGATGCAGTGGTTTGAGTATATAATAAATATGTTCTACAAGGAGCTTATGGGAAAGCTTGACTGTATCCATGTTGCCCCAGGACCTTTCAGCGTTTATAAGAAATCTGTTCTCGTAAAGCTTGGCGGCTTTGACTCTAAAGGAAACCTTACAGAGGACCTTGAGATGGCGCTTAGGCTCCAAAAGAACCACTATAGGCTTGTCCAGCTTTTAGATGCAGAGGTACATACTTCTGCTCCGAGCACAGTTAAGGCGCTTTACAAGCAGAGAAACAGGTGGTACAAAGGAGCAATAAACAATGCCCTGAACTATAGGAAGATGTTCTTTAACAAGAAGTATGGGGACTTCGGGATGATACAGATGCCAACCATAATAATAGCAGGCATAATCGCGTTTACAATGATAATCTCCATGGCCTATTATGCAATCTCCCCCCATATCGCTAATATAATCAAGCTCGGCGCTGTCGGATTTGACTTTATGACTTTAATAAGAACCTTCCATTTCAACTTCAGTTTTCTTGACCTCAATTACACTCTAATAACTATAGGTGCATTCATGCTTTGCGCGTCCCTTGTAATTCTTAAGAAATCACATACAAACACAAGGGAGCCTGTTTTCAAGTACGGAGTATACCCTTTACTTGCTTACATATTCTTTTACTTCTTGCTCCTTGGAGCCATGTGGGTAGGAATTGCATTTGACATAGTTTTTAGAAGAAAACAACAGAGATGGTAGTTTATGAGAAAGATTAGCAAAGAAAAATACGTAGCAGCTGCAGTCATCACCTTAGGGGTATTTATGATGGGTCTTCTTCTCGGGTTAGTTATAGAGGGAAAAAGGGTTGCATATATAGAAAGCCAGGACAGGGCGCAGAAGCTCGATTACAGCAGCCTGCAGCTCCAGTATGCTTTTATCGACCAGCTTAGCCAGGAGAATAATTGCGACGCAGTTTCAAAGACATTCAGTCTCACAGTTCAGAGCCTTGAGTCAACAAGAGTAAAGCTTGAGTCGTTTGATGAAGATTCCAATATCAACAAGTATGAGTTTGAACTATTGAAAAGGGAATATGTGCTTGCCCAAATAAGGTTCTGGCTTCTTGAGAGAAAGAAAAAAGAGCTTTGCGGCA
>CAYUUH010000013.1:0-4971 GCA_964447855.1 uncultured Methanosarcinales archaeon
TTATTGCAGAGTTCTGTGTTCAGCCGACGGATTATATACAGAAACTTCCAAGGTGCACAAAAAAATGGACGCAACTGACAGAACAAAGAATCGGTCTTCTTATGGCATGTATGATATTATATCTAGGAACTTCCACCCAAGTATCGCTGGTGGAATGTGGCTTGTCCTTAGCGCTATCCTTTTTATCGTAGACACTGGCTTTTTCGGTGCTGTTCCTTCACTGCAATTCAATGTTCTTAATCCTGGCTTGTTTTTCAGAAGGGCAGGATACCTTGTTATCTTAGAGGTTATAATGGCTCCAACTGTCTTGGCGGCTGTAGTGATATACACTGCCACTAGGCTAGGCAAGATGAAGGTATCTGTTATTGCATCAAAATGGGCAATAGCTGCGTTTTTCTGGTTTATCTTGATTTATGCAGGGACTCTTGGTGCTATAATCCACTTGATATTTGGAGTCATGTTCTGGCTTGGTGTATTGGTTCCTTTGTACGCTGAAGACAAATATGGGAATAGCACCCCTGATGCGGATATTGCTTTCCTGTTTTTCCTTGTTGCAGACTTTTTTGGCCCAAGCCTTATCGCATGGCTTGGTGGTGTAAGCGCCGGAGGAAATACTTTCTCAGTTATTGAGAATCTCTTGTTCATCCCATTTTACATGTTATTCTTAGCATTTAATCCTCAAGTTAAGATGGAGCCCCTGCTTAAGTACGGCGCTATCTTTTTTTTCGCGTTTATCCTACTGTTTAACGGCGTTGGAAGGTGGTCTACTGTCCAAGGATTAGTAACTGGCGAGATAGCGAGAACTCCTGAAGAAGCGAAAGAAATAACAACTGGAGCATGGAAGGGGCTGATAACTACTATCAAAAGAGCTACGACCCAGAGGCTGGAGTATGCGACAGGAGGATATTATGAAGGCCAGGTAGAAAGTGCGCAGCGTGAGCCCTTGGGAGTCTATATTGAAGACATAAAGGCAGCTGATTCAAAGTTTTACACCGATGAGTCTGTTACTGTATGGGCAACACTTAAGGTAAAAAGTCTTGACAGCGATAATCCTGTTAATGTAAATGTCAGTTGTTTATCTGACAAAGAAAAGGCTGTTGAAAATCAGCGTGTGGGTGAGATGTTCCCGAGGCAGCAGTTTGAGATTTATACCCTTGAAGAAGAGGACTTGCAATGCAGGTTTGAGCCTGGAGCATTTGACAGCGGGCAGAAAAGAGTTTATGTTTTTGCAGACTTTAATTTCAAGACGATGGCTTACTTAAAGACTTATTTTATGGACCAGGAAAGGCTTAGGTCTATGAGGCGCGATGGGGTGGATGTATTCAAGCAGTTTGATATAACTGATGTGAGTCCGATAGCAAAATATACCCCGGGCCCGGTGAAGGTAGGGATTGAATCTGCAGAACCTCCAATCGGGTTAAGCCAAGAGTATGACACAAAGCCCTTGCTTGGAATCACATTATCTAATGAAGACCAATGGCAGGGCAAGATTAAAAAGATAAATGAACTTATCGTCTATGTTCCTGACAGCATAAGCATTGACCTATCAAGCTGCGATGTATTTGAGAGGTATTCTAAGGAGGATGTCCAGGGAGAGGAAGGCCATATTGCATACAGGCTTATGGACAGTGAGAAGGCAAAGGATAAATACCAGAATATAAAGGAGTTTGTTTCTTTCAGGTGCAGGCTGCTTATAGACGCAAATAGTATGGGGGATGTCCTTGGAGGAGTCCCATTCGCAACAAAGTTTATCAGAGTAACAGCAGATTATGATTATGAGCTCGAAAGGTCAACTGTTGCAACAGTAATAAAGGCTCCTGGGTTCAGTGTTGTGCTTAGCCCATCAAAACCCACACTAAAAGATACTCTTAAGTGTACTGGAACTCATGACCAGAAAGATATTGTAAGTGCAGCCTATAAGTTTACTGATGTGACCAATGCGGAGAGAATTCTCCAAGAAGGAAGGGTTGCCCCCACAACAGGGAATAAGAGGCTTGTGGAAGCAAGCGTTTCTTTAAGCGACTTAAGGAAAAAAGGGTTTGATATTAACAAAGGTTCAAATATAAGGTGCACTATGGATGCTGTGCTTAGCGATGGCGAAGACCATGGAACAGCCACAACCTCCATATATAACACTCCGCCAACAGTAACTGTGGGGTTAAAGAAGCCGGCATCTGCAAAGGAAAGCCTGGTTTGCAACGGAACTGTTGAAGACCTTGATGGAGATAATGTAAATGTTTTCTGGGAGATAAGCGAAGGCTACTTTGACCAGGGAACATGTGAAAATGTAAGAAATGGAGATGCGTGCTTTAGTAAGACCATACCTAGCACAGAGTTAGATGTTGGCGAAAGAATAAGGTGCAAGATGACTCCATCAGACGGAGAGACGAGTGGAGTAATGAAAGAGGATTATGCTATTGTGTCAAGCTAAAATGAAAAAACAAATAATTTTTGCAATGCTATTTGTTTCCTTGTTAATCGCTGTAGGCTGCGGCCCAAGAGACACTAGACCGAGCACCCTAGATATATACAAAGGGAGGAACGGACTTGTAATGGAGTTTCTTTCACACCAAGGTGAAGTATTTGAAGGAAGTCCTGTAAATATGGACATCAGCCTTAAGAACGATGGTGCAAGCAATATTGATGAAGGATATCTCACTCTTGCCTTAGAAAAAGATTTCTTCTCATTAGACAGATGGATTATAAACAGACCTCTTATTGGAAGCGAGAGCAGAGAGCAGGTGGAGTTCAGCCTCGAGGGGAAGTCTCCGTTAAATCCAGAGGGTTCTCAAGGTATAGTCTCTGTTGTTCTTAACTCAAAAAGTATAGAAGAGTTGAGAGAGAAGCACACTTCAACAATCCTTCTAACTGGATGCTATAAGTATAAGACAAAAGTAAGCGAACCGGTTTGTATTCAGACTGACCCTATTGGGAAGACCCTTATCGCCTCTGCCTGCGAAGTAGAAGATAAAAAGCTTGACAGCCAGGGAGCGCCTGTTGCTGTTACAAATGTGGAAGTAGACATGCTTCCTGAAGGGGATAAGGTAAAACCTCAGTTTATAATCTATATAACGAATCTTGGGCAAGGAGATGTGTTAAAGACCGATGCTGCAAGGGCAGCATGCTCTGGCGAAACAATAGATTATGATGATTATAATGTGATATCTGTCAATGCAAAGCTCTTTGAGAAACAGCTGACATGCACACCAAGCCTAAGCGGGAAGATTGGGCTTGCAAAGCTGAAGGAAAAGAATGATGAGATTAGGTGCGTTCTTGAAGAAGGAATACGCAGAGAAGAAGGAACGCATACAGAAACCCTGAATATAGAGCTTGATTATGGATATACCCAGACGATATCTACCAATATTGACATAAGAAAAATTCCGCAGTAACTAAATCTTAAATTTTCAAAACATTTAAATATATATCAACGAATAAGTAGCGATAAGATGAACCGGAAATTTATAAGCTTATTTTTTCTAGTATCTGTTATAGTTTTCAGCGGTTGTGCTCCAAAGACTGGCGAACCCGGCACTAACAGGGAAGATTACAGGCAAGGCACAGAAGGGCTTTATCTTGACTTTATCCAGGACACAATAACAAGGGCATATGAGATGGACCCTGATGTCAGGATGGTGGTTGAAGTAAGAAATAGGGGTGCATTCCCACAATATGACCAGATTGGCCAACTTAACGGAAGAATCTGGGTAGGAGGATTCCCAAGAGATATCATTGATTTAAGACCTGAAAGAGACTTACTTGATGAGGAGGCTCTTGAAGGAAAAAGCACCTATAATCCGGACGGAGGATACACTTCAGTTATAATCGCTGGGCCTGTTTATGAACTTCCAGAAGGCACTCCATTCTACCCTACAAAGGTGATTGTTACTGCAACCTACAACTATGAAACAATAGCTTCAGCAAAGGTTTGTGTTGATCCTTCACCAAGCGGAACGAAAATAAGGGAGAAGGTATGCGACATTGAAAGCTACCAATCAATATCGCTGGGCAGCCAGGGGGCGCCTGTTGCTGTTACAAGCATTGAAGAAGAACCTACTTACAGGAGCCTGCTTTTTAAGATATATGTTAGTGATGTAGGAAACGGGCTTCTTATAGACGAATCTGATGTAGGCAGAAACCCAAACAAAGGCTATGACTGGGACAGGCTTAACAAAGTGAGGATTGCTGATGTTACCTTGGGGAACAGGGTTATGACTGAGTGCAAGCCAGACATAGGAGACTACTTAAGGCTTAGCGATGGAAAAGGTTATATATTCTGCAAGCTTGATACATCAGGCATAGATTCCGTGTATACTGCGCCACTTAATGTTAAGTTAAGATATGGTTATGCTAATTCGGTTTCAAAAGATTTAGAGATATATGAAGAGGTTGGATATTAGGAGGGATAAGAATGAGTAAAAAATGGTTAGTTATGATGTTGATTATGGTTGTTGTAGTTGCTGGGTGCGGTCAGAAAGAGCAACCCCCAACAACAGCAGAGGTTTCTCCTTACATAGGGGGAACAAAGGGAATCGTTTCTGAATTCCTTGATATGGGCATTTACAGCGAAGAGAGCAAGACAAACGAGATATTTGAAGGGGAGAGTTTCCCAATTGAGATTGTTTTGAGGAACAAGGGAGAGCAGGATGTTGTGAGGGGAGATGTGACTGTAAAGGTAAAAGGAATTTCACTAACAGACTTTTCAGGGATTGCAAGGAACGGAATCCTTCAGAACCAGGACACGATAGAGAAGATATCTGATGTTAATTCTGCAGGAGGGGAAGAGACTCTTGATTTCACATCAGGAACAACTGATGCTGTTTACCTGCCAAAGCTTGCTGGTTCAAGCTATGATGTAGATGTCTTTGCTGAGGTCGTTTATAGCTATAAGACTTATGCTTCAGTTCCAAAGGTATGCTTCAAGGAAGACTTAACAGACCAATCTATATGTGAAGTTGACGAAGCAAAAGA
>CAYUUH010000013.1:4981-13221 GCA_964447855.1 uncultured Methanosarcinales archaeon
CAGGTAAAGAGCGCCAAAGAGATGAGAGCAGGAACAAGCAAGATTGCTGTTGAATTTGTTGTTGAGAATGTAGGCAGCGGACAGGTAACAACTCCTGATGAAGACTTCAACAGCAGGTATGACCAGATTGCATTTGAGCCGTCTGAGCCAAGAATCTGGGAATGTAAGAGCGGCGGAAGGCTTAACGGAGCAAGGCTTGATGCAGAAGGAAAAGCTACTGTTGTATGCAAGCTCATAAACGAGATGCCTGAAGACACATTGTACACTAAGCAGCTGGACTTGACTGTCTCTTACAAGTACAAAGAGCTTATACAGGAAAGCGTTAGAATACTGAAGCAGTAATTGCTTCTTTCTTCTCTTTTTTATTTGTTTTAAACGTCCTAAAATAGATTTCAATAGAATAAAGAATTAATTTGAGTTTATTGCTGTAACCTTAGCCAGTAAGGCCTCGAGCTGGATAAACTGGTCAGAGCCTTCTGTAAGCCTGAACTCTATTTCCCCGCATTTGTCAATCAGGTCCATCTTTTTCCTGCTGTCAAGGTCAAGATTTAGTATTTCTTTCTGTATTTGCTTAATTACGTCAAGTCCTGAAAGGCCGTAGTTGAGCATCACATCCAGAAGCTTTTTCCTTGCGTCAACAAATTTACCATCCAAAGCAAGCTTGAGAAGCTCGTTTACCTCTTTTGGCCTTGCTACAGATGCAAGCGAGAATATAAGGTCAGGAGTTACTTCCTTGTTCTTGGCTATTGCTGTGCAACTTTGAAGAACATTAAGCACTCGGCGCATATCCCCTTCAGATATCTCGTAAAGCGCGTCTATGCACTCCTGTTCGGGCTTTAGGGCAACTTCCTCGCTTGGTATATACTCTTTGATGAACTTGCCGATTTCTTCCTTAGGAAGAAGTTTAAACCTGAACACTGCGCACCTGCTTTGGATTGGATCAATAATCTTGCTGCTGTAGTTGCATGAAAGTATGAACCTTGTTGTCTGCGTGTAATTCTCCATAGTCCTTCTCAATGCCTGCTGTGCTTCTCTTGTGAGAGCATCGCATTCATCAAGATAGATTATCTTAAAGGGAACGTCGCCTATTGCCCTTGTCCTTGCAAAGTCCTTTACTTTGTTCCTGATAATATCTATCCCCCTTTCATCAGATGCATTAAGCTCAAGAAAGTTCTGGTGCCATGAGTCTTTGAACATCTTTTTTGCGATTACCAGCGCAAGTGTTGTTTTTCCAACTCCTGCTGGCCCTGAAAATAGAAGATGAGGCATATTTTTCTGATCAACAAATGCCTTTACTCTTTTTACTATCTCTTTCTGGCCCTTAATCTCTGAGAAGTCCTTTGGCCTATATTTTTCTGTCCAGATTGCGTTTTCCATTGTAATTGCAGAATAGATTATAGTTTAAATAATTAATGATTAAAAGTTAAAAAGAACAAAACTAGATTATATCTTCTTCAGCGATGACCATGAAGTCGCCAATTGCGATTACTGCGCTGAAAGGTATCAGGATATGGCCTTCTTTATCTTTTTCCAGCTCAAGCTTTTCTGTATATGCTGTTGGATTTGAAAGAACCATATGGATTAATTCTCCTGATCTTGTTTCGAATATGATATCTCCTACTTCACCGAATCTTTTTCCTGTCTTGCTTACGACGGTCTTTCCGATAAGCTGCTTTGAGAACTTTTTTTCGTCTTCTGCCATTTTCTCCTCTTTAATGTTATAATGTCTGAGTGGGGCATGTTATATTTAAAGTTTTTGTTTCTCTATTGTATTCAATTGGGGGTGATTTCCCCTATTTTTTCCTTAATAAATGCCTGGTTATAACATGACTCCCTAAGCCCGCAGGAGCTGCATTTATTGTCGTTGCCACAGAAATCGGGGGGTGTTTTAGATGTCATAAGCATCTGAACCATCTTTATTAGGCCGTTTACTTCTTCCCTAAGGAATGGGTTTATCTGGATAATCCTTTTTTCCTCATGGTCCAGGTAATGGACATAGCCATATTTTATTCTTGAGTTATATCTTTCTTCCATCAAGAGTGCATAGCAACCAAGCTGTATGCGATGGCCTGGCCAGACTCCCTCCTGAGGCATCTTTCCTGTCTTTAGCTCTACTGGGACCATCCTGTTGTCCCATACCTCTATTTGGTCTATTATTCCTTTTAGCTGAAGGAATTTTGATGTTATCCTGACTTCAGAGTTTATTTTTGGGGTAAGTCTTTTCCAAAGCTCTTCTCCGAGAATGTTTTCTTTTTCTATGAACTGGAACAGGTTTAGAGAGCGCATCTTGCTTTCCCTTACAAAATAAGGCTTGGTTTTGTCTAGGATTTCTTTTGGGTCCAGATTTAGCTTCTTTAATTCCTCTTTGTATGCAGATACGGACTCTTTAAGAAAACTGGTGTATGCTTTCTCGTACTTTTTTGAGAGTGCATCGAGGCTTAACTTTTTAGTTATGCCCTTCACAAATTCCTCTTCCTGCTTGTTTATTTTATCATAAGTATCGTGGCGTATTGAGCCTTTTACCAACGCCTCTTTTGGAATTTCTGCCAATCCTAGAACATTCGTAAGGAAAAGCTTTCTTGGGCAGTACAAGTAGCTAGAGAGAGATGTAACTGAAACTATCATCATGTTTTGTTTTATTTTTTTGTTTAAATAGCTTATGCATAGGTGTCCAGTGGTAAGTATTTATTTTCCATATTGAAAATAATAATAAAGGAATTTGAATGAAAATGTTTATATAAGAATGTTGAATATGTTTCAGCAATGGATATTAACAAAAAGATTGAGCTGATTAAACAAGTTGGAGAAGAGATTGTAACAGAAGAAGAACTCTCTGAGCTTCTAAAAGAAAAACAGCATCCTGTTGCTTACGACGGCTTTGAGCCTTCTGGAACAAACATCCATATTGCACAGGGCCTTTTGCGTGCGATAAACATCAACAAGATGACCAAGGCAGGTTGCAAATTCAAGATACTTGTTGCAGACTGGCATGCATGGGCAAACAATAAGATGGATGGAAATCTTGAGAATATCCAGAAGGTAGGAAAATACCTTATTGAAGTTTGGCGTGCATGTGACATGGACCTTGACAATGTTGAGTTTGTTTGGGTTTCTGATTTGGTTAAGGATGATGAATACTGGAAAAAAGTCATGCAGGTTGCTAGAAACTCGACAATAAACCGCATCGTAAGATGCTCCCAGATTATGGGGCGCAAAGAAAACGAAGCTCAGCAGGCTTCGCAGATACTTTATCCTTGCATGCAGGCAGCAGACATCTTCCATCTTGATGTTGATATTGCCCAGCTTGGAATGGATCAGCGCAAAGTGAATATGCTTGCGCGTGAGCTTGCTCCAAAGCTTGGATTCAGAAAGCCAATTGCAGTGCACCACAAAATGCTGATGGGTCTTGGAAAACCTCCTGCCTCAGACTTAAAGGGTGCTGACCGCGGCATTGAATTGAAAATGTCCAAGTCAAAGCCAGATACGGCTATATTTATGACTGACTCGAGCGATGAGATAAAGAGAAAACTGAACAAGGCTTACTGCCCTGAAGGAATTGTTGAAGAGAATCCTGTTCTTGAATACTGCAAATATATCATATTTGAGAAGTTCGACAAGCTTGTTATTGAACGGCCTGAAAAGTGGGGAGGGAATCTTGAGTTTAATTCTTATGCTGAGCTGGAAAATGTCTACTTAAAGAAAGAGCTCCACCCAATGGACCTTAAGCAGGGCGTTGCGAACTATTTAGACAAGCTGCTTGAGCCTGTAAGGGCAAAGCTTGAAAAGAACAAGACTGCGCAGAAGCTTGCTGAAGAGATTAAGAAATTTAAGGTAACGAGGTAATAGGTTCTCTTATTTTTGCTCTATTAATGCAATTGCATAGTTATTTCTGAAATATTTATTTGACGCTGAGGTGATATCTTTTTTTGTGACTTTTTTTATCCTGCCTATATAATCGCCAGCAAACTTTGCGTCCTTTATGAGTTCCCAGAAGCAAAGCTCATCAGCGTACTGGTAGTTATCCTCGTTTTGCAGCAGAAACTCGCCTTCAAGGTATTCTTTTGCTTCATTTATTTCTTTTTCAGTAACGTTCTTTAGCTTATCGAACTCCTTGAGTATAAGGCTCTTGCATTGGGCGATGTGTTTCTTTCCTGTGTTTACATGGACTGCAAGATAACCATAATCTGCTGCTGGCTCATAGTGCACTCCAACAGAGTATGCAAGGCCGCGCTTGTTCCTTATCTCATCAAATATCTTGCCTGACTGGCCTCTGCCAAGGATTGCTCTTATGACATCTATAGTGTAGCTTTACTTCTCAATTCTTTTCGGGGTCTTATACCCAAGAACAAGGTATGAGCCTAAGGTTCTTCTCTTTTCTACAAGCTTGACTGGGTTTTTTTGCTCTGGCTCTTCTACTTTTGGCATTTGAACTGGTCTACCTGGCTTTGCGCTTCCAAATTTATTTTCTATCTTCTTTAGCGCGTTTCTACCTATATTGCCAACAACTGACAGTATTAGGTTGTTTGGCTTGTAATAATCCTCAAAATATTTCAGAAGGTCTTCTCTTTTCATTGCATTAACTGCGTTTACTGTTCCGTACGTAGGGTTTCTTGTTGGGTGTTTCTTGAATAGGGCCTTCTGGAACAATATCCACTGGTGGAATCTTGGCTCATCTGTAACCATGTTTATCTCTTTGAGGATTACCTTTCGCTCCTTTTCAAGGGTCTTCTTATCGAATAAAGGATTCTGGGTTATATCTGAGATTATATCAAGGCCTGTATCAAAGTGTCTGCCTAAAACCTTGATGTAATAGCTTGTGCGCTCTGTTGAAGTATACGCGTTTATCTCTCCGCCTATGCTCTCTATCTCGTTGGCTATTTCTAGGGCAGTGGGCCTTTTCTTTGTTCCTTCAAAGAGCATGTGCTCGACAAAATGGGAGATTCCGCTTTGTTTCTCTGTCTCATAATTAGAGCCTGTCTTTGCGGTAACCATGAAAGCAACAGAATTTGTGGGCCTTTTTACAAGAAGCACAGTAAGGCCGTTCTTAAGAACTTTTTTCATAATAGCAAAGTTTTTTAAGTTATATTTAATATTTACTAAAAAAATGAGGTACGCTGAATTTAAGTCGGAGCTGGCTAAACTTAAATGCGATTTTGCAGTATTTCTCAATGTCGATTCCACAAAGGCTGATTCAAACTTGTTTTACTTTACAGGATTTGAAGGGATTGGGGCTTTAGTTGTGCCTAGGGCAAAAAAGCCTTTCCTTATTGTGCCTGCTATGGAGCAGGAGCGCGCGAGAAGGTCTGGAGTGAAGGTTTATTCGATAAAAAAGAAAAAAAGGCTGTTTGAGTCTGTTCTTGAGCTTGTTAAAAAGAACAGCCTAAAGGCAAAGACAATCGGAATTGATAAGGGAAGCGTTACTCTTACAGTTTACAGGGCATTTAAGGATTATTTCAAGGGAACTAAAGTAAAAGATATCTCATCTGTATGCTTCAAACTAAGGCAGATAAAGACTGAAGATGAGCTTGCAAAGATAAGGAAAGCATGCAGCATATCTGATAAAATACTTGAGAAGTTCATAGCAAGTTTCAAGAAGTTTAAGACTGAAGCAGAGGCTGCTGCATTCCTTGAGTATGAGACAAAGAAGCTTGGGTGCGATATTGCGTTCAAGCCAATAGTTGCTTCAGGAAGTGCAAGCAGCATGCCCCATCATACTCCGCAGAACATAAATATAAGGAAAGGCTTTTGTGTTGTTGATTTTGGTGTCAAATATGAAGGATATTGCTCTGACACAACAAGGACGTTATTTGTGGGGGTTCCTTCAAAACATGAAAAGGAGATGTATGAGATGCTCCTTCGTATTCAGGAGGATGCTGTAAAAAGCATAAGAATAAATATGGGCTGTGGTGAACTATTCGACCTTGTAAACAAAGGGCTTGGCAAGTATTCCAAGAACTTTGTCCATGGTTTAGGCCATGGGCTTGGCGTAGATATACACGAGTTTCCTAACCTTAAGCAGGATTCCAAAGACATCCTAAAAAAAAGGATGGCTTTCACAATCGAGCCAGGAGTTTATTTTGACGGCAAGTTTGGAATAAGGATTGAAGACACGGTTTGTATCGATAAAAAGGCAGAAAGGCTTACAAAAATAACAAAAAAGATGGTGATGATAAAGTGAAATACAACGACAAGACATTCTACAGCGAAGTAAACGCGTATATCAAGAAATTCAAAGGAAAGGTTGAAAACAGGGTTGTTTTTATTATCTCTGACCTGAAGAATTCAAAGGCATTCTATTCGCTTGCTCCAATGTCAAGGGCAATTCATGAGCTTGGCGGGGAGATGCATGTTGTGGTAAAGGACGGCAAAAGCCCAAACCTTGAGGTTCTTAAGGATGTGTGGTATGTGTATGAAGACTTGTGCAAGGGGCTTAACACAAAGAAAACAGAAGCATTGTCAAAGTTTATCGGAGCTGTTAATAAAAGGACTAAGACCCAGGTTTTTAGGGAGATTTTCAGGAAGCCTGACATTATACTAAAAGCTGACAAATCCGGATTTACTGGGACAATGGATGTCAAGTATAGATGTGAATGGCACTCAAGATACAGATGGAAAGAGCTTCTTGAAACAACTAAGAGGATATGGAAGCAGGGCTATGACTTAAAGCCTGGAGAAAAAGTAACTGTTGGCTTTGTCTTGCTGCCTCCACAGAAGAACATGGAGCTTCCTCTTGAGGATTATCTTGACTCGTTTTCGCTCTCATTGGCTATGGGGATTTCTGCAAAGAGCCTTAAGACCAAAGTCAGCATGAGTTCTTCTACAGCGAAGTTCTCCCAGCTTGCAAGGTCTGTCAGGACCGCTGACCTTGCTGCAACATTAAACGGGTGCGAGATTGACAAGGAAGTTGATGAAGAGGTTTTCCAAAGGTTCAAGGAGCTTTCAAGCATCCTGAAGATAAACAGGCTTTGCTTTACAGATGCCTCATTTGGGATACATGGAAAAGGATATTTTGGGAAACATTTCTTTGGCGAGAACATCGGGTTCCCTTCTCTGGACAAGAAAACAAGGTGGAGTTCTGCAGGCCAGATGATGTTGAAAGACCCTTATTCTCCGCAGTCAAAGCTTGAGAGCAGAGACCCCATGATGAGATATGGTATTACAGAAACCCTTCCGATAGATATCTTTATTGAAACGTGCAATATTGATTATTTCATACTCAAAAAGAAGAGCGATACTGTAAGGGACGTCTTCAATAAATGCGAATGGGTTCGTGTTGTTGGGGATGCTGTTGACGGCTATAAGACAGACTTTAAGGTTTGGCTGACTGACAATAAAGGCAAGAGGAGATATTTCATAAGCTCTGACTGCGATGTAAAGACCAAGATTGACAAGGAATTCCTAGAAAGAACCGGGATAAGGGCAGGAACTTATGCTAATTTCCCAAGCGGAGAAGCTTTTGTTACTCCTGAAGAAATCGAAGGAATGATGGTGGGGGATGTTGTTATAAATGTTGACCAAAGCTATGTCATCCCTCCTAAAAGGCCGATTGTTGTAAAGTTTGCAAGGAAAAAAGGCTATGAAATCGTTAAAGCTCCTTCAAAGATAATGAAAGAGATGGAAAAACAACTTAGAGAAGGCAGAGAAAGAATAAAAAATTATGAAAAAAGCCAAAGCCTTCCTAAGGAGATTATAGAAAGCTACAAGAATAACTTTAAGCGAGTTGGTGAGTTTGCTGTAAACACCAATCCAAAGGCAAAGCTATGCGACTACTTGATTGTCAATGAAAAGATTGCAAAGATGATTCATGTGGCGCTGGGCCTTGGCTTTGAGCCAGACAGAAAGACTGTATATCATTGGGACATTGTAGTTAATGCGCCTCGCCAGAAGATGGATATTTATGGGGTAGACAAGAACCATAAGGTGCATTGGGTAATCAAAAAGGGAAATCTAGTTGTGTAAGATGAGTTCCTTGAAGAAAGCTGCAAGAACTGCTTTGGCCAAGTGCATGGGATTGAAAAAGAAAGAACGCTTTCTAATTATAAATGATAGGCTAAAGAAGAAGATTGCAGATATTTTTCTTGCAGAATCAAAAACAATCTGCGATGATTCTCGGTTGATTGAGATTCCTGTCGGCAAGGTTCACGGAGAAGAGCCTCCGGCATATGCATCAAAGGAGCTTATGGACTGCGATGTTGCGCTGCTTATCACTACAAAATCCTTAAGCCACACCAAGGCAAGGA
>CAYUUH010000014.1:0-7624 GCA_964447855.1 uncultured Methanosarcinales archaeon
TCCATGTCTGCGTATGTCTGGATTGTATCGCTGTATTTGCACCTTATTGGCTCGTCTGCCTTTATCTTGAATACTGTAACTGAAGGCTCTTCTACAACTGGATTTGGATAAGCGTATGCTGAGGTTATATTTGGAGGCGTTGTATCAACTCTTAGGTCAAATATCTTTCCTACAACTCCCCAATTTGCATCCCCCTTGCACTTTACATAGAGCTTATGTATATACATGTCAGGAAGATTTACTGTGTTCTTTGTGTGCAGGGTTCCTCCTGTTGAGTCAAAGCTTGTGCTGAAATCGTATGAAGAGTCAAGGTCCAGGCTGTATCTGCAGCTTACTTCATTGTCTGTCTGTATCACTAGCTTGAACTCAAATGTTGAAGAAACTCCGTAAGAAGGCTCCTTGATCTTGATTACTGTAGGGTTTGCGTCAACTGCAAAGTTGATTGTCTGGTTCAAGAGATTTCCTGCGTAATCTGCTGCAACTATGTTCATGGCATATGGACCGTCAACTAATGCAACGAGCGTTGAATGATTGACCTTGTAGCCTGCTGTAAAGTTGTTGGTTATATTCTCTGTTAAGTCTATATGGCCATTAAGCACTAATCTCTTTATTTTTACAGGCTCGTTAAACGTGAAGTTGATTGATGTGTTTGTCTTGTTTACTATCTTGCCTTCTGTTATTGAAGATTTTACTATCTGCGGCGCAGTAAGGTCAACGACAAAGTTTACGATTAAGTCTTTCTCCATTGAGACGTCATTCCAGTCGTTCTTTACGTCATTCTTGAGGAACTTAAGTATATGAGCGCCTTCTGCAAGGTTTGCTGAAGGGGTTACATTTGCAGTCTTTTCTGCAGAAACAAGATCATTTGCCTTTGAAACATTCTTTGAATCATACAATTGCGCAGCCAATACTCTTGCCTTTGAAAAGAATCTGACAGTTATCTTTGGTTTTCTTACATTTGTATACCATTTGTACTGGACAGCCTCTTCCCCGCTTATTGGGCCTGAATCCTCAACGCCAAGGTTGCTTATAGCTGTTCCACCTGCAACAATTATGTCAGAAACAATCGGGCCAACACCATAAGTATATGCCCATATATCCTGGTACCTTATTACCTCGACGTTTCCCCTCTGGTCAACTGAGTAATAGCCAACAATGTTCTTTCCCTCTGCAAGGTTCCATTTCTTGCCAGTGTCTGTGATAAGCACTAGTTTTCCGTCCTCAACACCTACAGCAAGTATTGAAGCATTAGTATAATCATTTGTTCCTGGTGTGCAGCCTTCTCCAACACATAAGTAAGTCTTGTATCCTTCAGTTATCTTCTTGTAAGGCTCTTCAGGAATTGTTTTGTCATAAACATCTATTACAACAGACTTGCATATTCCTCCGTCATTTATTGGGATGAAATATGTTTCTGGTGGATAATGGTCTGCCTCGCATGCAGGAGTTGGAGTATAGCCGCAGTCAGGCACTCCGTCTCCGTTTGAGTCTTTATAGCACTGGTCTGATATCCAGGCGCATACATTAAGCTTGCATGGGTCAGAAGTGCATTCTGTTTGAGTGCTGTAATCTGTGCAAGCCATGTCTGAGCAGCTGAATGCTTTCCCGCCTGACCAATAGCATCCTTTGCCCTCAACCTGCAATGCTGCTGCCTTTGCAGGAGTGCACTGGTCGAAGATTCTGTTGAAAACATCGAGATTTTCCATTTGTGCTGAGCCGTGCTTGTCGCACCACTCGCAGTTTGATTCTGTCGTGTCAACGCATACGCCTATTGAGTTTAATCCTTCATAGGTTGCATGCCACTCGCAGTTTCCGACGCCGCAGTTGTCTCTTTCGCATGTGCCCTGTGACTTGTAGTCATAACATGCCATATAAGGCCTGCACCTGTAGCAGTCGTCTTTTGCTGTGTAAGACCTGTCATAAAAGCAGTATGCAGGCAGTGTTGGGTCAATCGGGTCTACTTCGCATAATTGCTGTGAGTTATATATTCCAAAAGGATGCGCTCCAAACTGAAGGTTTTCCCTGTTAGTCATGTCGCAGCTAAGCGTGCCCGTGCACATCGGCTCTCCGTCCAGGATTATGCACATGCCATTAGGGCAGTAATTGTCTCCATTTATGTTCTTGTCTTTTAGCACATTTAATCCGTCGCAGTAGAATGAGCTCTTGTAGTTATTTGTGTCAGGCGTTACTGGAGTGTACCCTGGGTGAGATGATGTGAGCTCAGTATAATAACTTGCATCATTGATGCAGAATGGGTCTGTTGTGTAATGGTTCCAGCATTCAATGTCCCCGACATTTGCTGTTTTCTGCAGAGTATTGCCTGGGTTACCATCATAAATTGCAGTTACCTCATAACTATAAACAGTGTCCCACTTAAGCAAGTATGGGCTGGAATCTACATAATAGGGATTCTCTGTAAAGAACCTCTCTTGAAACACTCCATTCTGTTTCCTTACTATTTCGTACCTTACATCATATCCAGTGCATGTATCTTCCCATGTCAAAGAAAGCCACTTCTCTCCTTTTACAGGAGTTATCTGAAGATTTCTGATGCCTGCATTAATGTCGCATGCAGGAGGGCAGTCATCATCAGGCGTATCTATGCAGTCACACTGGGCATTATAAGTTCCTGCGCAGTAAAGGTCTGTGGTACATAAGGTGTCAGGAACACATCCCAAAGGAATCTTTGTTGGGCATGCATCCTCGCATGTTGTTGGAGAGGTTATGCTTATGTCAAACACAACGTTTCCTATGCATGCTCCTTCTGAGGTTACCTCTGATTTCTCAACAATCCCCAATTCATTGAACAAACAGCAGCATCCTACAGCAGAGCATGTTTCTGCAAATGCTCCATCACCGCAGTCATTGCCAGAGTCAAAGTACCTTGCAAAGCAGTCTGGCTGGTCAGCTGGTCCAAAGCCCCCATTTTCAGGAGCATAAAATGAAGTATCGTCAGGGCAGCATATATCAGTAGGCACAGGAAGCTCGGCGCATATGTCCTGCGAATCAATGTTTGGGTTGATGCAGCACCCTTCCTGTGCATATGTCATACTCATGACTAGCAAGATTGCCACAATTATCGAGATTAATAGTTTTTTCATATTAACAAGTTACTGTTCCTATATCAGTACAATGCGGCTCTAATGGGCTTTCATCCTTTGCGCAGACTCTCACAATGCTGAATGGGCACTTGATAGTTGCTCTGAGAACGCCCTGGCTTGGCACTGGCTGGCCGTTCTGGATGACAAAGCTTCCGAAGACCTGTTCCTGCTGCGTAACATCTCCTGGAGTGATAAGCTTGTAGATTATTGTTAACAAGGAATCTTCGTCAGGGTCAGCTGCCTTTGGGTCCATGCTTATATTCTCTGCATAAAGGAAGTCTCCTGCTCTGAACTCCTTGTCAGTTATATCAATTGGATAAGCATAGGCCTGCCTGTTGTACCTTGCAAGCTTAAACTCATAAGGTGATCCGTTAATAAAAGATGTAGGGTCTTTAATCGTTATAACATCATCATTTCCAAATGCGTTTCTCTGCACTTCTACACTCATTCCTTCCTTAAAATTAGCAGGGTCATCTATCCTGAAAGTGAGGTTTGAAGTGTCTTTTGCAACAAGCTTTGCTGCAATCTGGTAGATTAATCCAAGCCTTATCTTTTGAGAGCTTGTAAACTCAGTTAGTTCTGTCTTTGCACCTGTTGATGCGCTCTGCACTTGAAGGAGATAAGTAAGCTTGACGTCAATATTGTCTCTTGCTATTGTAACTGACGGGACTGGTTCCCCCTTAGTTATGTTAAGGCCTTGTATCTCAAATGAAGAAAGATTGCATGTCTTTATTTTGTTTGAGATGTATCGTTCAAGCTGCAACTGCATTGACTGGGGGCCTTCTTTTGTTAATGGAGGTAGATTATCTGCTCCGTAAAGTCCCATCTCATAAGGATTGTTTATGAACTTGCTCGGAGGATAGATTGAATATGAAACATCGTCGATGTGGCTAAATCTCTTTAAAGTTCCGCCTTGCTCAACACTAAGCCTTCCTCCCTGCTTTCCGATGAGTATTATCCCGTCTTTGACTATATTGTCAAGGCAGTTGTCCATAAATACCTGTATTGGCCTTGACTCAAGCCTTGTCTCTGCTGTCCTTGTAACCTCTGTCTGGGTGCTTGTCCTTGATGTTGCAGCCCTTAGAGAGTATATTATTCCGATTACCACCATTACAACTATAGCTATTATGATAAATACTGTCACCTGAGCTTTTTTTGTTCTCATTTTTTATTCAAGCCTGAATTTAAGTGTTAAGTCTGACCAGATGTCTATTTTATTCCAGATAGTGGAGGTGCTATCATATCTTACAGCATTATCAGGATAAACTCCATATGGAGGGTATATTGGATCATAATCCCTTCCTCCAAGAACCCATTGGTCTCCTTGATTGCCCTTGCAGTGGAAGTATTGTCTAGTTTCTGAGTCTCTGATTATATTGTTGTAGGAGTTTACTAGCCCGCATGCATCAACGCTTATTCCCTTATAATGAACTAAGAAATAAGGCCTTGCTGTGCCTGCTTCTTCAAGTATCGCCCTTATTTCCTGCGTGCCTTTCTTTCTTATGTAAACCTGGTCAAACCTCCTTGTCAGTTCTGCAAACGAATAATCATTGTAGACTCCTACATCTGAATCGTCATTTACCTCTCCTAGGACCCAGCTGTCCACCTGGCCCTTAATTTCATTCTCAAAGGTATTGAATAAATCCTGGCTTTCTGTGTACAGGATATTTCCATTTGCTAAAGGCTCGTTTGTGTAGAATAGTAATGATGTTCTATTGTCAAACCAGAATTTCCCATTATTGCAAAGGTTGCACATGCTTGTTGAAGGGCATTCTGGAGCACGATATTCATCAAGCTTGCAGTATTCAGGAGACCTCCCGAATACATCAGTAAAGCCTATCCCTCCACTCTCATCCCTGTTAAGGCTTGCTCCGAACATTGCCTTTTGCTGGCCGCCTTCAGTATAAAGTAACACGCAGTAGCCGTTCACAAGGTCCTCTGGGTCTAAGCCATAGTCAAAGAACCCTCCTACATCATCTCCTCCAGTAAATGTCTCCCAGGCATCTCCGGTCTCAAACGGAATCCCGTAATCTATGTGGGGCAGTATACTTTCAAAATCGTATTGTCCTGTATCATCGCAGTTTCCTGCCTGGTTGCAAACGCCTGTTTCTCTTCCGCAGAACAAAGTATAATCACTTGCCCTTGAAGATGCGAAGCTCAAAAGTTTCCTTGCAACAAGCTTCGTCCTTGTTGTCCAAGCCCCATTCACACAATAATTGTCAAACTCGTCATAAGAGCCCGATGTTGCGCAAACACCTTCAAACATTCCTCCGCCATAGCCGTAGAAAGTTCCTGAGAATGGGTCTCCGCCTTTGTTGTATAAGCATTGGCTAGGTTCTAAGCAATAGCCAATATGCTTGTCTTCATCAAATGCTTCAATCCCTTCTGGCCACCAGTCATATTTTAATAATGCTTCTTCCCATTCTCCATCAGAACACCTGTATAATGTTCCTCCGAAATTGTAAGGAGCTGCACCATTAGCCGGAGGCTGTAATGATACCTGATTATCCACGCACTTTGAGCCGTTCCAGCACTTTTCAGGAACACAGCATGCATCTGCAATCGTATCAACAGGATAAGGAAGGTATTTTGCTTCTAAGACTGGCGCACTCTCAAGTATCGGCGTTGTCCAGTTATGGCTTAGGATAGAACAGTAGTAAGTTCCTGAAACGTTGCATAATGGAACAATTATCTCATCGTGTTCCTTAGTCTTGTCACATCCTAACAACTGCCCGTTTATATTGAGTATCTTTCCGTAAGCGGGGTTTATTGACGAATTTCCTGGCTGACCGCTTAGGATTACCTGGCCGTTCCAGCAGGCCTTAGTTGAAGTAGGCGCTCCGCTGAAATAATCTCCTGGACCGCAGCACTTAAGCGTGTCTGATATCCAATGGCCTGCCCCATAGATTGCTTCGCAGGAATCCGAGTTAGCATCAGAATCGCTGGCTGAAACCCATCTTCCTTTTGGAGTGCAGAACTTTTTGTCTGCTTCTGCTAAACCATAGAATTCTCCTGTAATCTTCACTATTCCCCCTTGAGCTGGCTGTAATGTGGACCATTGGTCATTGCCCTTGCATTCCACGAGGTCTCCATCAATACAATAGTAAGAATGGTTGGTCCCCACTCCATTAGTATTAGCACAATAAATGCAATTATGGGGGTATATTGAGAATATCGTTTCTATGGTCCTATCTGCAAATGTTGCTCCTGCGCCTCCGCACTTTAACCAGCTGGCGTTATTGGAGATTAACACTCCATCAGAAACAAGGTAGTTCATTCCAGTATAATCATAAGAAGCTCTCCATCTCCAAGTTGTGCCATCCAGTTCACATATATATCCGGAATTGCTAGTTAGCGTTCTTTCTGTAGTAGAATCATCATTTCCGCAGCACCTTTCTCCTGAGGGAGGGTAATTGCTCCAAAGATAAGGGGATGTGCAGAACTGAGGGACCATATCTGGGTCAAGAGGTTCATGGTCATCATCAGACCAGCATGTTCCAGAGTCTGTGTTACACCATTTTATGCAATATTGCTTATCAGCACAGACTGAGTAAACCTTTTCGTTAGGTATCTCGCATTGACTTGGGTTAGAGAAATTGCAAAAACCTGGAACGTTTGCTGGGCATTTGTCTGCTCCAGGCATATTATTAAGCCACACATAATCATAATCTGTACATAGGGCTTGGTTCTCATCAAAATTTGCATAATGTCCGAGGAAGTCTTCATAACGGTAAAATGCACTGCTGTCTTCATATGTAGCAGCGTTTGTCAAGGATATATTATAAAGGTACCACCCCTCTCCGTTTGGACTCCAGAACGTAGAATAGTCCTCTGGTATGCATGTAGGAGTAGTTGAGTAGCTTGTAGACGGGCAAGATGAGATTGGTACATCTGAAAATAAAGTAGCAGTTGTTCCGGAAGTTAGACTGTCTTGCTTCTTTACTGCGCTGAAAACAGACCCATCAAAAGCATTTTTTACTTTAAGGATTGAGTAAAGGCCACTACCAAGAATGTTGCTATCATCCTTTGGTCCACTAAGCACATTTTTATATCCGACCCTTTCTTTTACAGCTATGTTGCACAAGCCACGAGGATAATTTACATTTGTAGTGTCACATCCCACATCCCACCTGCATGCCCACACGCACTGATTTGTTCCCCCTCTTTCAACACATAAAGAGCATGGGAGGCAATCTGAATCCTGAGTGCATTGCCCAATAAGTTTCTTTTTGGTGGTGGAAGAAACGCTGAGCTGAACTTCTTGTAATTGGCAATCATCAGTGTCTCCATAATCTGTTAAACCATCGCAGTCATTGTCTAATCCATCTGTGCATGAAGTCTCTGGAGGGAGTCCAGCACAATCACTATCTAAACAGTCCAAGTCCCCATCGCAGTCATTGTCTAATCCATCTGTGCATGAAGTTTCTGTGGGGTTTAACGAACAGAGGCATGAAGCTTCGTCTGGATATATGTAACCAAGAGTGGTGTCCATGGTATATGCTACATCATTAGTGACATAACCT
>CAYUUH010000014.1:7724-12760 GCA_964447855.1 uncultured Methanosarcinales archaeon
AATTAGTATTCGGAAGGAATGGTGATGATATTGTTGCCTTACATCTGTATAATGGAGTACCTCCTGTGGCTGGTATGTAACCAAGAGTGGTGTCCATGGTATATGCTACATCATTAGTGACATAACCTCCACAATTACTGGTTGTTGATGTAAGGAAATAATTAGTATTCGGAAGGAATGGTGATGATATTGTTGCCTTACATCTGTATAATGGGATACAGCTCTGAGCACTTACACTAACTCCCATCAAAACAAGAGCAATCACACATAGCAAAAGCTTAGAAAAATGACTAAACATCCTCTTTTTATTCATTATGTATTCCTCTAAGTAAATAGTGTTAATTTTGGCATATTTCATATAAAAAGCTTTCTATAATTATAGTAGTAAATTTTAGTCAATATTTCTGCTAAAGATTTATATAGCAAAGAATTTCAAAAACAAAAGGTGTTAAAAGATTTTAATTTACTTTTTGCCTGCAATCTTAGCTTTAGGGATTATAACTAGCTATGAAGATATAAAAGAAGGCAAGATACGAAATAAATGGATTGTTTCTGCTTTAGTTTATGCTTTTGTTGTCTACGCAATACTGATAATTTCTTTTTATCTAAAAGGAACATTAAGGACAGAGTACATTATTGAACTACTTACTAACTTCATTTTCGCAGTAATTGTTGGATTTGGAATGTGGCTTGGAAAGCTCTGGACTGCTGGTGACGGAAAGCTGTTTATTGCTTACTCTGCGCTAATCCCTTTATCAGCCTATGTAAATGGGTATGTTAAATATTTTCCGTCCTCTGCTTTATTAATCAACTCTTTTGTTCCGGCATTCGCAGTATTGTTTATCCTCCTATTGGTTAGGACCAGCCTTAAAGAAAAGAAAGAAGCCGTTAAGTTAGTTATTGAGCCAAAAAGCCTTATCGCCTCTTTAAGTTCGTTATTCGTAATATCTTTTCTTCTGGAAAGAATCTTGTTAAAATGGTCAACTGCAATAAACAGCTATTTTTTAGTCATTCTAATTTCCATATCTCTTTTCTCTGTGGCGGGCTATCTCCTGAAAAGGAATGTCTGGATTCCTCTAGCTGCTCTAGCTATAATTGTCCTTACAAGCCAGTATGCTCGTGGACTGGAGTTTCTGAAAAGGTTCCTAGGAGTATTCCTTGTCTTGGTCTTTGTGAGAGGGACTATAATTAGTTTAGCAGGCAACAAGTTCTCTAAGTTAGTTAAGATTAAAGAACTTAAGCCGGGGATGTTGCCGCTAGGCAATCATTCTTCTGACGAGTTATCTTCTGCAAAAGGATTACCAAACAATGTGGCAGAGGGGCTTAGCAAGGCTGAAGCAAAAAAAATAATATCAAAAAGTAAAGGAAAGCTAGATAGTATTAGGGTAAAACAGACTGTTCCGTTTGCTCCCTTTCTCCTGTTGGGTGCGTTACTTACTATGGTGTCTCAAGGTGTGGTGACTACCATTTGGCTGACAATTAACAGTGAGTCTATCATAGATTATATCCGGTCTTCTGTTTTGCCAGTGATTATTGTAGGAATTGCCGTCGGATTTATACTTCTATGTATGAATAATTGGAAGAAAATAATGGAAGAATTTTCTGGAGTTAAAAATAAAACTTGGGCTTGGGTCCTAATAGTGGTGTTAATGAGTATTATCATTCGTATATTCATCTTACAGCATCATCACATTATGTACATTGATGAATCATGGTATATGGAATCTGCGAAGAACTTGCTGATTGCTGGAAAGCCAGTATTATGTGATTACCATGGTAAGGACATATTTTGTTCTATTTATCCAAAACCGCTTGGGTGGCCAGTAATGCTAAGCTATGCTTTTATGCTGTTTGGAGTGGATAACTATGTAGCACTTATTTTCTCGAGCTTGTTAGGGGCATTGTCCTGTGTCCTTGTATTCCTATTGGTATATCTTGGCTCAAAGAAAGAAAAGCCCGCATTAGTGTCCTCTTTTCTTATGGTCATTTTCCCACTGCACATTTACTATTCCAAAGCTGCTGAAACTAATGTTCCTTCGCTTTTTTTCGTCCTTATCTGCCTTATATCCTTGCTGCTTATTACAAAAAGGCCAAAAGACTCCGAATTTCAGTTTATGTTCTTTTTCTCACTTATTCTCGCTTCGTTGATTAGAGTAGAGAATGTGCTGGTTGCTGTTCCGTTGGTGGTATATCTTATTGCCACTAAGGATATCCGCAAGAAAGGGGGTGTCATTTTATGGCTATCTTGTTCTGTTTTGATTGTAGCGCCAGAGCTAGTACAGTCATATCTGAATAACGCGCAGATTTATGGAGGGAGTTTCTTATCAACAGGTTCTTTTCTGTCAAAAACAATAGAAGCCATAGGGATAGTAACCTTAAACTTCAACCCAACTTTCATAATACTTGTCTCTATTGGAATCATATTTTTATTTGAACAGAATAAATCATTGCTGGGTGCAGCTGCCTCACTATTCCTGCCTTTCTTTGTTTTTTACGTATCTTTCGAGAGAATGCAACCGAGATTCTTTCTTTTTCCTGCAGTGATACTGATTGTCCTTGGCAGTTTGAGTTTAGGTGTGCCCAGGAGGCATCAAAAAAACAAATGGTTAGGAATACTAACTTTGAGTGCAGTAATCATACTTGTCGCATCTTTAGTACCTAATCTAGTCACTTCGTTAAGTCCTTCAGATTCTAGATTAATTGAGACAGAAATACCTGAATTTATTGAAAAAGAGCTGCCAAAAGGATGTTATGTCATCACCGATAGCCCCACCGTAATATCCTCAACTACTGGTTTAAAAGTGATTTCAACAAGAACCGCTCTAGAAGAACCAGAGAGAGTATCAGAAGTTCTAAATGACGCTGGATGTGTTATGTTTCTCGAAGATTTGTTCTGTTTCGAGAACTTTGCCTATACCGACAATAGCACAGACAGATGTAAAAAGTTTATGGGTGTTTATTCTCTCTCAGCGTATCATCTCTTTGAGCGTGGGGAAATAAAGTATGGGCTGTATAACCTATCTTACAAGTAGCGTAAGGTTTTTATAGTGCCGTTAATTAGGCAATCTGGGGTGTGGTTTTATGGAAATAAATAAAAAAGAGAATTATTGTTCTGTACCAGTTAATACTAAAATATACCCATTGGAAGTTATTTACTCTGCAGCTTATGCGTTTATTGACAAAGCGTATATCTTGCTTGATGGGGATGTGAAGAATAAGGTAAATGTACAGTTGCGGCCTAAGAAAAAGTACAGCCTGGAAAAACTTGGCATGGAGTTCAACAATGAACTCCTTAACTATGCTAATTATAGAAGTCAGGCAGAACTCAACGGTCCAATAAGACAGGCGCTCATCCAAAAGGCGCTGTTTACGAACGACCCGGATTTGCTGCAGGAAACAAATGAAGACCTTGAAGACCTGGGATTAGAAGAGCTGGATGATATATCCATCCCTTGGGAAGAGAAATACTCAGACAAAGATAAGAAGAAATCAAAGGCCAGAAAGAAATGATAAGTATAAATGGCAGCAAAGCTAAGATAGTCTTAAACGAAAAACTATACAAGTTTGGTGCAGTAAGGGAAGCAGTGCGTGACTTTGAATGCGTGTGCCCGATAGAAGTGACTGGTAAAAAACCGATATGTGTTGTCTTGAAGCCATTGAGCAAGAAATCAGCAGATGTAATCTGCTATGAGTTCTGCAATTATGTTCTTGCCTTAATGAAGAACAAGATGCTTGTTTAAAATGACCCAAAAAGAAGTTAGGTTTCAAGTAAACAATTATAGGGCATCCAGGATTTTGGATAGGTTCCTTGTAACCACTGATGGTGGAAATTGGGATTTCTTAAGTGAAGATGAACTAAACGAGCTAAAGACTGACGGTTTTGACCGGACAGGAAAATTGTTCAGTAGGCTCGAAGAGAAAGGGATAATCATAACCAGCAAGAGTCTCCCAAAAGTGGTAGACAAGTTAAGATACAAGTACGGTTTTTTATCACAGGGCACATCACTCCATATAGTGGTGCCTACTTTAAGATGTAATATGTGCTGTGAATATTGCCATGCTTCGTCAAAGCCCCCAAACAAAAAAGAGTACGATATGATTAAAGGGACTGCAAAGAAGACTGTTGATTTCATTTTTCAAAGTCCCAGCAAGGCGATAACTATAGAATTCCAGGGTGGGGAGCCATTATTAAACTGGGAGATGGTTGAGTATATCACTAATTATGCAAAAGAGTCTAATTCTGCTCACAATAAGGACCTGATGATTGCCTTAGTTAGTAACCTTACCAACATGGACAAAGAAAAGTTAGATTTCTTGATAGGGAATAATGTTGGAATATGCACCTCCTTAGATGGGCCTAAATTAGTTCATGACTGGAATAGAAAATTCTTGGGAGGGAAAGGAACTTACAATGAAACTAAAAGGCAACTGAGAAAGGTTCAGGGAGAATATAATAAGAGAAAAATGAAAAATGCGCGTATTAACGCTTTATTGACGGTGACTAGGAAATCGCTAGATTACCCTAAACAAGTCATAGACGAATATGTAAACTCTGGGTTAGAGCACATTCATATTAGACCGTTAAACAATCTGGGATTTGCAAAGGCAAAATGGAAGAAGATAGGATATTCTGAAGAGGAGTTCATAAGATTCTGGAGAAGCTGCCTGGATTATATACTGAAGTTAAACCAAAATGGAGTTAATATAAAAGAAAGGTTTGTCACAATTATCCTTAAGAAAATATTTGATAAGGCAGATCCTGGGTATCTCGATCTGAGAAGCCCATGCGGGGCAGTAATTGGGCAGCTGGTCTACAACTATGATGGGTCGATATACTCATGTGATGAAGGAAGGATGCTTGGAGAAGATGTATTCAAAGTAGGCAATGTTGCATCAGATAAGTATAAAGAAGTGCTTACTTCTAATCAGACATGCGGGATCATAGCTGCGTCAACAAATGACACTCAATCGTGTGATTCCTGCGTGTATAAACCTTACTGCGGTTTATGCCCTGTCTGCAGCTACGCAGAGCATGG
>CAYUUH010000015.1:0-11982 GCA_964447855.1 uncultured Methanosarcinales archaeon
TAATCCTAAAGCTTTGTTTTCTTTAAGCCGATAAAGTAGCCAAGAAGGTTTATCCCTATATGGAGTATAAATGCCAGTATAAGCAGGGTGAATATCACCTCTAATGAAGGCACATAAATAGGCATTATAAATATCAGCGCCCCAACAAGGCTGTTTAGCTGGTCAAATGGGATAAAAGGTTTTCCTGGCTTTAGCCCGACTCTCCTCTTGATGAAGCTGTTTACAAGGTCTCCAACAACAACTCCAAGGCCAATCAAGAAACCAGCAGCAAGCCAATCTGAGCCATAGTCAAAAAAGCTTAATGCCCTTAAGAATATGCGGTCATAAAGCAGGAACTGTGCGAATGTGACTGCAATAGAAAACAGTATGCCAAAGACGCCCCCTCTGATAGTCTTATTATCTCCGAATATCCTGTGCCTTCGCACACTCTTGCCAAAGTCAATTGGCTTAGCCATCCATTTAAAATAATTCTTAACAAGCACAGGAGCCATGTTTGCAGCTATTCCTGGAAGAGTAAGATATATGCATCTTAGCAAAAAGAATAAAATTGAATTCATTCTCCCACCGATTTATAATTTCTGTTAAAAAGCTTGCGTTTATTCTTTAGCAAAAAGCTTAGTGGGCTTGCAATAAAGCCAAATGTGAAATCCCCTTCAAGTTTTGTCTTCCTGGTCTTAAGCGCTTTTCTTAAGTCCCCATCAAATACTGTGCGCGCCTTCCCAATCTCAAAAGAAAAATGCGCATCTGAACCTGCTGTCTTTGCAATCTTAAGGCTGTCGCAAGCTTCTGACGCATACTTATTCGCAAAAAAACCAGTCCTTTTATTCAGGCACTCCACCCCATCAATTTTGCCGACAAACTCCTTTAATGGTTGTTTAAGGCGGAAATGAGGAAGTAGCCGAAAAGGGTGCGCAACAACAACTAATCCTCCCTGAGATTTTATTTCATCAATTGCTTCAAAGACCCCTATGGAGTTTATATCAGAATTTACATAATAAGCAAGCAGCTCTCCTAGGTCAGTTTTTACCTCAGTGCCGACAATGACCTCAAAATCCTTATCTTTATTCAGTTTTTTAACCTTAAGAGCTCCCTTCATAGAATTATGGTCAACAACCGCAATGCCATCAAGTTTAAGTTTCTTAGAAATCTTAAGTATTGTCTCAGGGCTAAGGCTGCTGCACAAAGAGTGATTGGTGTGTATATGCAGGTCGTATTTCATTTTTTAAACATTACCCTAAAAAATCTCCACGTAATCGTGAACGGGTTTATATGGCTGACCTCCTCTCCGTAAATAGTCTTGATATTCACATAACCAAGAGCATAGCCCATTTTTGCTGCCTTAATCAGCATCTCTGTCTCCATCTGGTAATCGTTAAGGTCAAGCTTAATGTCCTTAATCAGCTTTGTGCTTATCAGCCTGTATCCTGACTGGCTGTCTGGGACCTTTTGCCTGCATTTCAAAGTCACTAAAAACGAAGACACGCTATTTGCAATTACTCTCCTAAGGGGCATATTCCTTACATTGTGCATCCTGCTTCCTACGATAAGATCATACTTCGAAGCCTTGGAAAGGAATTTAGGGATGTCAGATGCTTTGTGCTGACCGTCTGCATCTATTGTTATCACGGCATCAAAACCATTGTCAATTGCATACTTGAATCCTGTCTTTAAAGCAGCCCCCTTGCCCTTGTTGTGCTTGTGCCTTAGAATATTTATGCCCTTGACACGGCTCATTACCTGATAGCTCTTGTCAGTGCTCCCATCGTCTATAACTAAAATGTCCTTCATATACCTCTTTATATCTATAATTGTGTCCTCTATAAAATCCTCCGCATTGTAGCATGGAACAAGCGCAAGAATCTTCATCAGAAATCATACCTCCTGCCTGTAAGCTTTGCAATCTCACGCATTACCTTGTCAACAATCTCCTTAAGCATCCTTTTAGTGTGAGGCCTGTCAAAATACTTGCCAAAATAAGTTGTAAAATAAATCGGCTTGCCTATATTCACATCTGTTCTCTTTAATTTCGGAATTAGCTTATTCCTAGGAGCAATATCAAATGTTCCTGTAAGTCCTACAGGTATAACCGGAACTCTTGCGCCCAAAACAAGCCTTGATATCCCTGTTTTTCCCTCAGTAAGATTGCCGTCAAGGCTTCTTGGCCCTCCAGGAAATATCCCTACATTATCACCTTTTATCAGAAGGTTTGTAAGCTCCTTAAGCGCTTTTTTCTTCCCTTCATCGAGAGGCACACAGCCAGCCCATTTTCTTGCGATTCTCTCGCCAAAAATATTCCAGAACCTACCTTTCATAGCCAGCCAGTGTATCTTTTGGTTAATCTTTCGGTAGAATACAGCATCTATAATCAACGGGTCCAGGTAGCTATCATGGTTTGATGCGATGATATAGGGCCCATTCTCAGGAACATTATCCAGTCCATTGACTTTTCTAACAAACAGCCTTAGGAAATTCCCCAAAGTGCTGTTAAACCCTCGGTGTATCATGGTTTGTACTCTTTTTTTGCCAAATTTGCTATTGCAGCCATAATACTGTTGGCTGCATTTCTTAAATCTTTCTTATTATGTATCTTGCCAACACTAATAGGCTTTCCTATATTAAACTCAGCAATCCTGCCAAGCCTGCGGGGAATCCTCTCGTTCATGGGAAGAATTCTTGAGGTGCCTATTATCCCTACAGGGATTATCTTGGCTTTAGCCTCAGCAGCTATCCTGATAACCCCTGTTTTTGCCTTAATAAGTTTTGCTTCTCTTTTTTCTCCCTCGGGGAATATCCCTATAATACCATTATGGTTAAGGATATTGACTGCGTTTGAAACTGCATTCTTGTCAACTGGAAAAGCTCCTGCCCATCTGCTCCAGATGATTTTCCTAAGCCTGTTCCTAAACAGCCTCTCAACAGCAAGAAAACGGACCTTCTCATTTGTTCTTGGAACAACTAAAGAAGCCAATAATAACGGGTCAAGTTCGCTTTCATGGTTTGCAGCAATGATAAAAGGGCCTTTGGCTGGGAGATTATCGATTCCAGTCACCTTCTTTATAAAAAGTCTCAAGAAAGGTAACAATGTAAGCTTGGCTATAGTGTATGTCATCTTCAAAGCTTAAGTATCATTTTTGCCGCATCAATTGCAGAGCTTGGCTTGGCAATTCCATTGTTTGCAGGCTTCTTCCTGAGCAGGATTCTTACTGCTTCCGGAAGATGCTTCTCATTGTTGAGTTTGACAGCAACCTTGTGTTTCACAAGATAATCTGCATTCTTTTCTTCCTGGCCAGGTATTGGCTTGAAAATAACCATCTTTACATTCTTAGCAAGACATTCAGCAATAGTAAGGCCTCCTGACTTAGTCACAGCAACATCTGCAACTTCCATGAGCTCGTCAATGTTGTCAACATAGCCGTAAACAAGGGTTTTATTCCTAAACTCCTTTCTTAGCAGCTTTCTCTTGAGCTTTGCATTCTCACCGCAGACAACAATCACCTGTACCCCTTTAATATCCTGGAGAGATTTAACGACTTTATCAAGAGAGCCTATACCAAGCCCTCCGCCCATAACAAGAATAACGGGGTTATCACTGAGACCAAGCTTTTTCTTAAGCTCCTCTTTATTCTTTTGCTGGCTGAACTTAACGCTTATTGGGATTCCTAAAACTTCAACCTTCTCAGAGCTTATTCCTCTGGAAACAAAATCATCCATGGCCTCTTTTGTTGCAACTATATATTTGGTGACATAGTTTATTGGCCAGTAATTGTGGGCATAAAAATCAGTAATAACTGCAACTAAAGGCAGCTCAAGACCCTCTCTGTGCTTGATATAAGAAACAACCCAGGATGGATAAGCATGGGTGCATACAACAGCATCAGGCTTAAATGAGTCAATAATCCCCTTGTATCTCTTATAGCCTACTTTATCAACACGATTCCTTATCGAGTTCGTAAGCTTTGCGGCAATCCTGCTGTTATGGAGATATCCCATCACTTTAGGTATATGTTTTATCATCCTAAGATAAGCAAAAGAAACATATTTGGCTGTCCTTGAAGTTTTCTTGACAGGACATATGCACATAGTATTTACTTTATCATCTAATATTTTCAGAGCTTCTTCTATAGATTTAGCAGCTATTTCATGGCCCTTGCCACCTGTAGATACTGGGCATTCCAGAATAAGGACCTTCATCTTAATTCTCCATTATGAAATTGTACATTTCAGCAAATGTTTTCTCTTTGTTCTTATCTACAATAAGAACATGATACGCATCTTTAACCCATACGACTTTCTTCTTCATTGAGTTTATATTCTTATAGATATAATCCACAGAACTTGGATTAATTCCAAAGTCATTTGTGGACTGCATTATAAGTGAAGGTGCTGTTATCTGAGGGAGGGCCCTTTTTGACTCCTCAACTAATGCAACAACTTTAGCAACGGAGTTTAATGGGATAAGATGATATCCTATCCTCTTTTCCTGAATCTCCTTGTCAATCAGGTTTCTGTACCACTTTCTCTGGAATGACTTAAAGAGGCCAAGAAAAGGGAATAAAGTTTTGTAGACATGCTCTTTTCTGAACTTAATTGGAGTCCCGATAGAGATAACCCCATCTATATTATGCTTTGAAGCGAGGCAAAGAGCAATATTGCCTCCTGCAGAGACCCCTCCGAGGTAAACCTTGTCAACCTCCTTCTTCAGATTCTTAAGTGCTTTTTCAACAGAGCTTAGCCAGTCTTTCCATCCAGTCATCGCAAGGTTATATGGGCTTGTTCCATGTCCTGCAATAAGGGGTGCTGAAAAGGTGATGTTCCGGTCAGAGAAATACTTGCCCTTATCCCTTAAATCGCTCGGAGAGCTTGTAAAGCCATGTACAAACAAAAGCCCCTTCTCGCCTTTTTTGTAAAAGAAGGGCTCAGCTCCTTCCATCATCTTATACTTTTTCCTGCCGCTCCTGCGCAGCATAAATACGCGCATTCCCCTGAATAAAGAATAGAGCGCAAGGAAAGCTATAATCTCGCTTATCATAGCTGCTAATTAATTGGTCTGATTTAAAAGATTTTGTTTTTATAGTATAACGCATCCAGTATAGCAAAAGAAATAAATACTATTAAAAAACATCCAAGCCAGACGTAAGATGAAAAGAAATGAAATTTGGCTTATCCCTAATATATTGACTCTGCTCCGAATAGTTCTGTCTCCGGTGTTTATGGTCCTATTATTGCAGGAAAAAACTGCCTGGGGCCTTGCAATCTTTATAGTGGTCGCAGCAACAGACCTTATAGACGGAGCTATTGCGAGGAAAACGAATCAAAAGACAAGCTTTGGAGAATTTCTTGACCCCATGGCTGATAAAGTTATGGTTGTCTCAGCCATAATTGCGTTGATGATTAAATACAAGTTTCCTGTTTATGGGCTGTGGATTTTCACAAGAGATGTTGTATCCTTAGCAGGCTCTGTGCTTGTCCACAAGACAAGCAAGTCAAACTGGAAAGCAAGCCAGCTAGGGAAGGTTACAACATTTATGCAGGTAATTACTATAGGGTTCTTTATAGTTGGGTGGAAAGCTAAGTACATTATGCTTCTTTTAGCTATGATAAGCAGCGTTGCTACTGCCATAACTTATGTCCGGAGAGGAATAAACATAGTTCTTGACTCTAAATGTAAGTAAAGCTTTTATATTCTATAAAATAATCAGAAATTATGAGTTATACTATACTTGACTGCTATACTGATGAGCCTGCTGGCTTAGGAGTTCCTCCTTATCTTGGGACTTACCCGAGGTATATTTACGGATTTCTCAGGCAGGGTGATAATCAGATAGATTATATTACAATAGATGATTTAAGGTTATTAAGCCAGCCGGATAAAAATAAACCAGTTAAGAAGTCTCAAAAAACAAATATCCAGGTATATAACACTACCAGGACCAGTGACGAAACAAAGAATATATTAAACAACACTTCTGAGCTGATAATCATTGCAGGAGTTCACACCCCAGGGAAATACCTAAGTGCACTGCCCGGAACATTAAGTGAGATAGTTCAGCTTACAAAAGATATCAGCTGCACAAAAACGCTTACAGGGCCTGCTGTCTATGGAACAAGTACAGAAGGCGGGAAATTCTTTGAAAAAACAGACCTTTCAAGCTTTGACAAAATAAAAAGTTTTGATTTTACCTATGAAGAGATAAAAGATTTTGCTGTTAAGGGGGCTGAGGTAATCACTCAGATCCCAAGCCTGAGGATTATTGAGCTTGAAACAGCAAAAGGATGCTCAAGAAAAGAGCACTGCAGCTTCTGCACAGAGCCGATAAAGGGCAAAGTCTCTTTCAGGCCAAAGGAAGATATTATTGAGGAAGCATCAGAGCTTAAGAAGCTTGGTGCAAGGTATTTTAGGCTCGGAAAACAGTCTGATTATTACTCGCATCCGGAATGCATTGATATTATCAAGGATATCAGGACAAAGCTAAACCCTGAAGTGCTTCATATCGACAATGTCAACCCAGCTAATGTTGTGACAAAAAAAGGAGAGGAGATAACAGAAGCTATAGTAAAATACTGCACTCCTGGGAACATAGCTGCCTTCGGCGCTGAATCATTTGACCCTGAAGTTGTAAAGCAGAACAATCTGAACTCAGACCCTGAGACAACGTATAAAGCAGTAAAAATCCTGAACAAATACGGAGCAGAAATCGGAGATAATGGGATGCAGAAATTCCTCCCTGGTATAAATATACTGTTCGGCCTGATTGGAGAGAGCAAAAAAACCAACGAGTATAATATGGAATGGCTCGGAAGATTCCTCAAAGAAAACTTGCTTGTGAGAAGGATAAACATAAGGCAAGTGGATATATTTGAGGGAACTCCCCTATATAATACAGTAGGCAACAAATTCCTGAAGAAAAACAAGAAGTTTTACTGGAAATGGAGAAATGATATCAGGCAGAATATAGATTTCCCGATGCTCAAAAAGCTCGTGCCTATAGGAAGCATAATAAAAGGAGTGAGGATGGAAGTGTATGATGGAAACACGACATTCGGAAGGCAGGTTGGAACTTACCCTTTGATTGTAGGGGTTAAAGAAAGGCTCGAGCTTAACAAATTCTATGATATCCAGGTTACAGGCCATATGCTAAGGAGCATTACTGGCAAGGTAAATCAATAATTTTAAATACCTCTTGTGCAAAAAATAGAGTATGAAAAGGTCACAGATAGCTGCAAAGCCTCTGATATTCGCTGTTACAATGATTTTTGCAGCATTGATTCTAGTTTTTGCGCTTAATTATGTAAGGAATACTATGAACACTGCAAGAGAAAACCAAGCTATCCTGTTTGTGCAGAGCATACAAAGCGCAATAGACACCCAGGCCAAGCAAGGCTACGGCAGTTACGTTGAGAGGACAATTGCTGCTCCTGAAGGCATAAGTGCGATATGCTTTGTTGACCAAAACCTAAAGTTCAACAAATTTGCAAGCGCAGAGCTCTCCTCCAGGATAGAGCTTTTCCCTGAATCTAACTTTTTCATACTCCCTTCAGACACATTCTCTCCCGGGAATATCAATAATTTTGAGGTTGACAAAAGCCCAGTATGCATCGATGTTGTAAACGGAAAACTAACCCTAAAGCTCACAAGCAAGATGGGAACATCATTGATTGAAGGCCTTCCGCAGGACCAGATGGAAGACTGCGTGTCTGCATTCTACACCTCCGAGCCTGAGAACGGGGTTGACGTTGTATTCCTAGGCCAGGATTATCAGACCCAGGAGGATTTCAAGAAAGAAGTTTACAGGTATATAAATGACATATTCTTTAAGCTCGAACCGTTTAGGTCCAACCGCGACAAGTTCAATTTCTACATGGTAGATGATTTTGAGGACCTTGGGTGCACATTTAATGGCTATGTGATATGCAACAACTTCAAGATAAAGAGGATTGCATCAAAATGCCCTCATGAATTTATATTTGTGCTTATCGACAGGAGCAGGATAAAAGACTTTATGATGCCTATAAGGTCAAGCGCAGTATCAAACATTGCAAACATAAACACGGCTGACAATCCTTTTGTGCTCATGCATGAATTTGGCCATAGCTTTGGTGATTTGGCAGATGAGTATGTTGACGATTATTACCTTGGGATAAAGTTTAACGGGGAAGAATATGTGAACTGCGACAACGGCCAGTGCATAAAATGGTCTGGTGTGGAAGGCACAGGCTGTATCAAAGGCTGCTCAACAGATAGTTATTATAGAGGAACTGAAACATCTTTGATGAGGAGCCTTTCAGAAGATTACTATGGCCCGATAAATATCCCCGCAATACAGGAAAAGCTGGATGTGTACAAAAAATGAGCTCCAAGAATATTATATGGATGGTTATCATGCTTGCAATAAGCCAGGCAGTTCTTGCAGACAGGATTATGATACTTAACCTGCATTACTCAAATGGGGAGATATCTGTGATTGACCAGGCCGAACAGTATGGCTATTATCCTGACAGAAAGCTCCAGCCTGACTCAGGCTACAGGGCAGAGATTATATCAACTGAAGATAATATCCTTTATTCATTTAATTTTGAGGTGCCCCTTAGGCATTTTACTGATGTAGAGATAGAAAACAAGACTCAGGGAGGCCTTGTTCTTATGGATGAAACAGACTTTGCATTGATTATTCCTTTGTATGATAATGCAAAAGAGATAAACTTCTATAATGACAAAGGAGAGAACATCCTTGTAGTAAACACTGCTAAGAAAACAGGTCCGGGCAAGGCAATCATAATAATAGTTTCAGTTTTCATTGCCTTGGCAGTATATATAATACTGAAATTCTCCATCAAAAAGAGCAAAACATAGGCAGCGAAATTATATAAACAGAATATCGATTCTTTGGCCTGATTGCCTCTGTAGCTTATTAGGGCTCAAGGAGTATAAACGAGCTGATAAAAATATTCTACAAGTTTAAGAAAGGAAAACAAAAAGAGCTTATTAAGAAAGCAATTCGTAAAGCTGGCTCCGAAAGAAAGTTAGCCAAGGCTGCAAAGATTCCTCCAGGGCCTATATATTTCCTAAAATTCGAGAGAAGAAATATCTCTGAGAGCTATCTCTCTAAGATATGTGATTTCTTGGGTATTAAAACTGAATGTTTAAGTGATATAGAAAGGCTGTCCCAGAACTGGGGCAGGGTAAAAGGCGGCAATGCCCTTATTAAGAAGAAGGTTAAAGACGGAACACTAGGAGAGACAATAGACCGGCTTAAGAAAGCCAGCTCTGCTAGGATGAAAATATGGCATCAAGATATGAAAAAGAACTGCCCAGAGGAGTATTATAGATTGCAGTATGAAAGATTCAAAAAAGTAGGCAAAGGATATCAGATTAGACTGGATAACGGAATATCTGTGAGGAGTGAGTTAGAGGCTATGGTCGGGAATTTCTTAGCCGAGTACTTCCCGTCTTTCCAGTACGAGTCCTATTTAAATGTAGGCGGCAAAGTTTATTTTCCAGATTTTGCCTACAAAAATGTTATAATCGAGGTTACAGAGTGGAAGCACCCAAGCAAAGAGAAGATTCAGAGGTTGATGGAGAAAGCCAAAGCCTATAACCTGGCCAGTTATATGGTATGCTTCTTTATTCCCCTGAGATACAGAAAATTTTATAAAGAGCTCAGAAGTCCTATATTCTCCGCTCTGCCAGATTTAAAGCACTTTATAAATGCCTCTGTAGCTTAGACGTGCCTTAAAAGCACGGAGCAACAGGTAGAGCGTGCGACTGTTAATCGCAAGGCCGGCAGTTCGAGTCTGCCCAGAGGCGTTTTTTTAAGGGCCCGTAGCATAGTCTGGCTGGTGCGCTCGACTGATAAGATTATCTCAGAGATCGAGTGGTCCGGAGTTCAAATCTCCGCGGGCCCACCTTTAAAACCGATATCTGCCAGTTATTAGGTCTGGATCAATAGATTCCAGTCTTAATAATATTAGGAAGATTATAAGGCTAGTTTGAAAAGCAAGCTGTAAGGCATGTTTTTTAAGAAAGAGTTGGATTTTTTCAAAAATTCATCCGAAAAAGGTGATGAAAAATAGTTCAATTTGTCGTCGGAAGAAGTGGTGAAAAAGATTTCACACTTTATAGTTTTGACTACCATAAAGTTTATATAGAAGTTCCCATTTTAGAATGATAAAAAGTATTATTTAATAATATAAACTATAAACGGGGAGGTGTGTTAGTATGTTTAGAAAATGTTTACTCGTATTGGGAGTAATCGCCTTGTTCTTGATGAGCGGGTGCCAGCTTTATGAAGATATATATGGGAAGTCGGATGTTTCTACAATCAGCCTTGATGAGATTGCGGTTGAAGATGAAGATGGTGCCGACAATCCGGTAGAGGCTTTTGAGACTGAGCCTGAAGAGGAAACTGAAGTTGTAGAGATTGAAGAAGTTCCTGAAGAGGAAGAAGAGCTTGTAGAGATTGAAGAAGAGCCTTCCTACGAGCAGGATGCAATCGTTATTATTGCAGAAGAAACTGACCTTGTAAGCCTTGAGCCTGATGCAAACGATCCAGATGGTGACCCATTAGTATACACCTTCACATCACCTCTTGACGCAGCAGGAGACTGGCAGACAACATATGGAGATGCCGGAGAATATACAGTTACAGTTACAGCATCTGACGGAGACCTTTCTGCATCACAGGACGTTCTTGTGATTGTTAACAGGAAAGAAGAAGCTCCATCAATAGACAGTTTAAGCCCAGAGGACACTGACCTGTCAATCAAGGAAGACAATGTAATTGACTTCAGGGTTGATGCATCAGACCTTAACAGTGATGAGTTATACTACGATTGGAAGCTTGATGGAGAGAGTGTATCCAGTGAAGCAGACTTCCTTTATGAGCTTGATTATGACAGTGCAGGCTCACACACAGTTAAGCTTTCTATAACTGACGGAACACTTGAGACAACAAGGATATGGGCAATATCTGTTGAGAACGTCAACAGAGCTCCTGAAATGGCAGAGCTTGAGAACATAGAAGTAAGGGAAAACGAGCCAGTCATCATTGTTCTGGAAGCTTCAGACCCAGACGAAGACGGCTTAATCTACTCAATAGACAATGCCAATTTCGAGCAGGAAGGCAATGTATTCGCATGGGAAACAACCTATGACGATGCAGGCTCATACGACGTAACCTTGACAGTAAGCGATGGCGACCTTTCAATAAGCCAGCAGATAACTGTCACTGTTGAGAACGTAAACAGAGCTCCAGTATTCCTTGGAATCGAGCAGAAGTAAATCTCTTTTTTTTTAATTATTTTTATTATATTTATTTTAGTTGGGGGTTTGGTTATTAATGGAAAAGAAATGGATGATTTTGTTACTGATTCTAATCTGTGTCATTCCAATAGCCTATTCCCTGACAAACATAGTAGTCGAAGAAACAGAATTAGTGGCTGTAGAGCCAAGCTTCACAGACCCCGATGGGGACATTCTTGAGTATTCTTATTCTGAGCCATTAAATGAAAGCGGAGAATGGCAGACTTCATATGGGGATGCAGGAGAGTATGGGGTTGATGTGTCTGCATCTGACGGAGAAAGCGTGACTACTGAAGAACTGATGATTACAGTCACAAAGAAAGAAGAGCCGCCTGAAATAACCAGTTTTTCCCCTGAGGAAGAGGTTATTGAAGTAGAAGAAGGCGATGTAGTTCATTTTGAAGTTGAAACCTTTGACATGAACAAGGATGAGTTAAGCCATGAATGGTTCATAGACGGAAAAAGCATTGGCTATGGCAGAGGTCTTGACTATGAAGCAGATTATTTTGACCAGGGAAGCCATATCATAAGGATAGTAGTAAGCGACGGCACAACCCAGGTCATGAACGAGTGGATGGTTAATGTTATTGATTTTGACAGGACTCAGCTTCTGGATGGGCTTGAAGATATAGAGGTATACGAAACTGAATCAGTAAGCCTTGATTTGCCAGATTTTGAAGCAT
>CAYUUH010000016.1:0-11492 GCA_964447855.1 uncultured Methanosarcinales archaeon
GAGCAAGAGTATAAGTGAAGCTGAAGAGCTGAATTCTATATGTAAGTGCGATATCGAAGTTGATGATATCAAGAAGGTTATCAAAAAGTATCCTATGAAAATTAATCCTTACTATCTAAGTTTGATAAGGACTAAAGATGATCCGATATGGAAACAGGCAATTCCTGATAAAATTGAGCTTGTTGACCCCACTGGGCTTGAAGACCCGCTTCATGAAGAGGTTGACAGCCCTGTGCCTGGATTGACCCATAGGTATCCTGATAGAGTATTACTGCTTGTAAGCAACCAGTGCGCTATGTACTGCAGGTTCTGCACAAGAAAGCGAAAAGTGGGTGTGCCTTACAAGTCTATAACAAGAAAGAACCTTATGAAGGCTATTAATTATATCAAAGAGCATAAGGAAGTAAGAGATGTTGTTCTTTCAGGAGGAGACCCGTTGCTTCTTTCTACAGACAAGCTTGAGGCCATAATCAGTGAGATAAGGAATATCAAGCATGTCCAGATAATCAGGATAGGGACAAGGACATTATGCACTCTGCCTCAGAGAATCACCCAGGAACTTTGCGATATGCTCAAGAGATATCATCCAATTTACATAAACACTCACTTCAACCATCCACGTGAGATTACAAAAGAAGCCAGAAAGGCATGTGAGCTTCTAGCTGACAATGGGATCCCAGTTGGAAACCAGAGTGTTCTGCTGAAAGGAGTGAATGATAATCCAAAAGTTATGAAAGATCTTGTGCATAAGCTGCTTACAATAAGAGTTAAGCCATATTACCTTTACCAAGCTGACCTCACAAAAGGAACAAACCATTTCAGGACTAATGTCAAGACGGGTCTTGAGATAATAAAGAATCTTGTCGGCCATACTTCAGGGCTTTGTGTACCTCATTTCATTATCGACAGCCCAGGCGGTGGCGGGAAAATCCCTCTTCTTCCGCCATATGGAGACCATCGTGAGAGCGGAGTAGTCTTAAAGAATTATGAGGGCCAGATGTTTTGGTATCCAAATCCAAAGAATGAGAAACAGAAAAGGCTTACTGATTTCTAGAAGGTTTGATTATTTTCTCTTAAACTTTTCCTTCAGCTTTTTTGCAACTAATTTTGGGACCATCCCATTGAGGTTTGCTCCAAGCGATGCGGCTTCTTTCACTATTGAAGCGCTCAAGTAACAATACATCCCCCTAGTCATTATAAAGATTGTTTCTACACCTGAATTGATCTTGCGGTTCATCAATGCAAGCTGAAGCTCATTCTCAAAATCAGAAATTGCCCTTAACCCTCGGACTATTGCAGAAGCATTCTTTTTCCTTGCGTAATTAACCAGCAAGCCACCGAAGTGCTCTACTTGAACATTCTTAAGCCCTTTTACGGCTCCTTTTAACATAGCCACTCTTTCTTCAACAGTAAAAAGAGTGTTCTTTCTCGGGTTTTCCCCTACGGCAATAATAACCTTATCGAATATCTTCAGCGCTCTTTTTATAACATCAAGGTGTCCGTTTGTAACCGGATCAAAAGAACCAGCATATATGCCTACTTTCATTTTATTTTATCTTGTCCCACTTCTTCTTCATGTGCCTGAATTCATATATCAAGAAGAGGGAATAGGCTATTATGAACAGCAATAAGAAGAGCACTAGGCTTTCAATCTTCCCTGGCGCAAACTTAGCCTCTGCTCCAACTATTGGTGTAGATGAAAATATAAGGAAGCTGTACCATATGAACGTTGCTGCCAATGGGAGTGATATCATTACTCCTTCAAAGATCATCATTCTCTTATGGGGATGCAGCGGAAGAACCATCTTAAACCGGTTATCCTTATGCAAGCCAACCATCTTATGCATCGGCTTCTTCTTTTTCATATTGGTAGTTCTAGGCTGTTTTGTATATAAATCTTGCGATTTAGCTTAGTTTTGCACAAACACCCGCAACTTGCGCATTTACCTTACTTATTGATTTATTATTATCAATTACAAAGTCTGCATGTACAATCTTTTTAGCCTGAGGCATCTGTGACCTCAAGATGTTTTCTACTTCTTGCTTTGTGTACTTTCCTTTGTTTAGTACTCTTTTTACAGCATTTGCTTTGCTGATTTTTACTACGATTACATCATCTACATATCTATGAAGCCCAAGCTCAATTAGCAATGCTGCATCGACAACTGCTTTCTTTGAAGCTTTTATCTGGGATTTGACCTCTTTGATTAAGTAAGGGTGGATTATTTTATTGAGTCTTACAAGCTTTTTATGGTCATAGAATACTATATCCTTCAGTTTTCTCCTGTCAACCTTGCCTTTGGTCAGAACATTACCGAACTCATCAAGAATCTTCTTCTTGATATCCTTCCGGTTTAGCAGCTTGTGGCCTACCTTGTCCACATTTATGGTTTTATAGCCGCGTTTAGAGAATTCTTCCGCAATTGTTGTTTTTCCGGAACCGAATATGCCGGTTACTCCAATTATCATAAGGCATATGCTTAGTTTCTAATATAAATAAATATCTATTTCTTCTTGAGCATCTTAAGAAGAATCTCCTTGTGCTTCTCCTGATTATTTATTGAATCCTCTTTTATATTCTCAAAATGCTGCCTAACTGTTTCTTCAGTCTCGTTCATCAAAGCCAGTGCATCTTTAACTGGCAGAATATTCTTGTTGATTGGGCAGAACTTATCTCCAGGATCATCATAAACTAGTTTTCCGATTTCATTTACCCAAAAAGGATACAGCTTGCAAAGGTGAGGGCGCTTATCCCCTAGTATGCATCCTTGTCCATCGCGAAGGAACAGGCACCTATCATCCGTATCGCTGGACTCCTTCAAATGAATCTTGTACTTCTTGCCATCAACTTGTATCGTGCTATCAATCCACCACTGCTCATTCCCTTCAAGCTCTCCGTCTTCCCACTCTCCAGGTTCTACAAATTCTTCAAGCTTATATCCCAGAGCAACTATTCGCTCAATATCATCAATTGTTACCGGCACACCCAGTGTGCAGCATGTTACCTGGTTCTTGCTGCACTCAAGGCAGCTGTGTGATGTCGCTTTCTTATGCATGTTTTCCCTCTCGTTTCGTTTTTGTGTCTAGTTCGCTTACTATTACTTTTTCTTTCCATGTTTTAGCGCTATCTTCGCAAGTACATTCTTGTGCATCCTTCTCAAGAACTCAACCTTGTCTTCAATCTTAAAGACATCAGTATAGCCCTGGATGATAAGGTTGAATGCAAATGGGCTTGGAACATTTGTGTGAATCTCTTCTACTTTAATCTTTCGCTTTTCTATTCCCTCTAGGACAAGCTTAGCATTTCCTATATCCATGAGGTCTTCAAGCACCTCTCGCCTAGCCTCTTTCAGTATGCTAAAATTGGGGTCTATCCTTTTTACTGCGTTGATTAGTATTGTAGAAGCGACCTGCTGCCTTCCGACACGCTTTGTATGGCCTTTATAGTTTCTCAGAATCATCAAAGCCCTTGTTGCGCAATGCCTGAATCTTCTTGTAAGCACTTCAGTGCGGTCTATGGCCATGCTCATCACTTTTTCCAACTCATCTGACTTAAGCAGCTTGAAAGCAGCCATAACATTTATTTTCTGGTCAGAAGCTATGTAGAATCCGCGGTCGTTCACGCTTATCTCAACGTCCTTGTGCTGAGTTCTTGACACTGCAAATGCAACTGCCCGGCTCAAACAGTCATTTACCCTCCTCCCATACAGGCTATGGAAGATGGCATAGTTTGCGCGGTCATCCTTGTAATGTTCCACTATTATCCTGCTGTTAGAAGGCACCTCTGCATAGTTATACTGCTCATAAAAGTAGTCATATACCGACTCTGCTGCATTTTTATCAACATACAAGTATTCATCTATGAATCTCATTATCTCTTCCTTGCTCTTGATGGAACAGAACTTTTCCCCAAGGAGCTTCCTGAACTTGCCTATATCTATTGCAAGGTCAAAGCTCAATGGCAGCATCTCTGAAAACCACATTGGGATTGTAGGCGGCCTTACTGTTGATGCTGTTACAAACGCAACAGTGCCCTTGGCATATAGAAACTGGTATTTCTCTCCTCCAAGAACAAAGACATCTCCCCTTCTTAGCCTTTCAAGGAACGCTTCATCAATTGTGCCGACTATTTGAGTTCCGACTTTAACCTTGATGCTTGCTTCATCCGGGATTGTGCCTACATTAGTCATATAGATTACACGGCCCATCTTGCCTTTTCTGCCGATAGTCCCTGTTTCCTCATCATGCCAGATCTTTGCATATATGTGCCTGTCTTCCAGGCTGATATATTTTCCAGCAAGATAATCTATAATATCGTCAAAATCCTTTCTCCCAAGGCCATGGTAGCAATATGACTGTTTGATTATCTTGAATAATTCGTTCAAGTCCCATTTCTGCTCAATTGCCATCCCATCAACCTGCTGGGCCAATACATCAAGGCAGTTTGTAGGAATATGAATCCTGTCTATCTTCTTCTCAATTGCTGACTTAAGAAGTATCGCGCATTCTATAAGGTCATCTCTATCTAATACAATTATCCTTGCCTTGACTGTGCTGTGAAGCCTGTGGCCTGAACGGCCTGCTCTCTGAAGGAACCTTGCAACTGATTTTGGTGAGCCGAGGCAAATCACTAAGTCTATGTATCCTATGTCTATTCCCAGCTCAAGCGATGTGCTGCTCACTATTACTTTCAGCTCTCCTTTTCTGAGCCTCTCCTCAATATTCTGCCTTGATGATTTAGACAATGAGCCGTGGTGAGCTCCTATATTCTCAGAATAATTCTTTGGAAACTTGTCCTTAAGATGATCGACAACCCTTTCTGTTGCAGCCCTGGTGTTTGTGAAGATAAGTGTTGTCTTATGGCCTTGGATAAGATTGTCCATAAGCTCATACATCATCTGGTGCATCTTTCCATGCTCTATATCTATTAGATCTGGGACAGGGCTAAGAACCCTAAGGTCCATATCCTTAAGGAACTGAACATCAACAATCTTGCAAGGATTTGGCTCTTTGTCCTTATATCCAACCAAGAATTTTGCTATTTCTTCTATTGGCGCGATAGTTGCTGAAAGCCCTACTCTTGTGGTGTGAGGCGTTAAGTAAGAAAGCCTCTCCATTGACAATGAAAGATGGACTCCTCTCTTGTTTTCGGCCAATGCATGTATTTCGTCTACAATCAGCCAGTCAACATTCCTGAGGTGGTCCCTAAATTTTATGGATGTGAGCATGATTGCAAGCGACTCTGGAGTCGTGATTAGTATATGGGGCGGAGTTTTCAGCATTGCGCTCTTTTCAGTTGTTGTTGTATCTCCTGTCCTTACTGCAACCCTTATTCCGAATTTTTTTCCTGCCATCTCCTCCATCTGCTTTAGAGGCTCTGTAAGATTAAACTGGATATCATTGCTTAATGCCCTTAATGGGCTGACATATATGGCATAGACTCTGTCTTCAAGTATCCCTTTCTCTGAAGAGTCTATCAGCTCATTTAATATAGATAGGAAAGCTGTAAGCGTCTTTGTTGCACCAGTTGGAGCGCTTACCAGGATGTTGTTCCTGGAATGGATTTCCATAACTCCATAAAGCTGGGGGATTGAGAACTCCTTAAACCTGCTAAAGAACCACCTATCTACTATGGGGTTCAGTATCTTCCTAACATCCTCTGGCTTATTAGGATAATTCATGTATTGTACCATTTCAGCTAGTATCACCTATTAAGTGTAAGTTGCGATAGAATGTGATTTTTGATTATATATAGAATACCCTATTATTTAAAAATGTGTCGGTATTAGATTATAATCTGCACTAGTTTAGTCTCTCTCTTCAAATGCTTCATCCTTTGACAGGTGCTTGAATATGTTCTTCTGATATCTAAAGGGAGGATTCCTTTCCTTGACCAGGCTGAGGTATTCCTCCTTTATCTGGTCTATTGGGGGAAGAGAGATGTCCTTTAACCCTGCAAATATCAGCGGGTTCTTTATTGCTGCTCTGCCAATCATAGCTCCCTTGCATCCGAATGACCTAATCGTCTCTATATCTTGTTTAGTAACTATATCTCCATTAGCAACTATATTCTTTCCAGTCTTCACGCACTCTGGGAATACATCCCAGTCTGACTTTTCTTTATAGGTCTGTTTCCCATATCTTGCATGAACGATAAAGAAATCGGCATTAACTCCTTTTATCAGGTTAAGGTGCGCTTTCTTTTCCTTCTCATACTTGTTTAGCCCAAGTCTTAGTTTTATACTTGCATTGTAGCCTCGGTCTTTAATGATATCCACAAGCTTTCTCGTCTTGGATATCCTTTTTACCATAGCACACCCTATTCCGTGGTTGACGAAATTAGGTGCAGGACAACCTAAGTTCAGGTTGAATCCTTTAAACCCTTTCGAAGGCTCAAACTTAGAAAGGAACTTCTTGAGGAACTGCTCTCTCTCACCTATAACTTGGATTACTGTAGGAGTATCATCATAAAGTTTTATCCTGTCCCATGAAGACTGATTGTTTTTCGCAAGAGATTCAAATCTGATAAGCTCTGTAAATGTCAGGTCTGCGCCATACTTATGGCAGATAGCCCTAAAACATGAGTCTGTCATGTCCTCTATTGGCGCAAGCATATAGTAAAATTTGTTTTTGAAGTCCATGGCACTTTGCAAGGATAACTTACTTTTAATGCTTTGTATTGCTCTCCTTGCTGTTGAATAGAAAGCTTTAAAAAGAGCCTATTATTCCTAGATTACAGGTTAATCAGAGTTCGTCTGTTAACCTGTCTAATGCCGCAAGGCATGAAGGTGTAATTTAAATGGTAACAATATATGATGTTGATCCAAATGAGCTTATAGAAGAAGCTGCTAAAGAGCTTCAGAAGATGGATTCTATTCAGGCTCCTGACTGGGCTCCTTTTGTAAAGACTGGGCACTCAAAAGAGAGGCCTCCAGTAAGAAAAGACTGGTGGTACATAAGGGCTGCAGCTGTTTTAAGAAAGATATATAGGATGGGCCCGATTGGCGTTTCTAAGCTAAGGAATATGTATGGCGGAAGGAAGAACTTAGGAGTGGCTGCAGAGCACACATATCCTGGTTCTGGAAATATAGTCAGAAAAGTCCTTCAGCAGCTTGAAAAAGCTGACCTTGTAAGGCAGGGAAAGATTGGCGTACATAAGGGAAGGATTATCACACCTAAAGGAAAATTATTTTTGGATAAGATTGCTGCTAAGATAAAAGGTTCAGGGAAAGAGGTAAAGGAACCATCAAAAGAGGCAAAGAAAGAAGAGCCTAAGAAGGAAGCTCCTAAGGCAGACAAGCCAAAGGCTGCAAAGCCAGCTGAGAAGCCTAAGGCGGAAGAAACTCCAAAAAATGAATGAGCTTGACGAGTTAAAGAAGAAAAGGCTACAACAGTTACAACAAAAGCAACAGCAAGCATTTCAGCAACAGGCACAGGAAGAAGCTCAACTCCAACAACAGATAGAACAACTCGAAGCTGTTGTAAAACAGGCTTTCACTAAAGACGCACTGCAAAGGTATGGGAACCTCAAGGCCGCGCACCCGGAAAAAGCAATAAAGGTGCTTGTTATCCTTGGGCAGCTGATGCAGTCAGGAAAAATAAGCGATAAGGTAACGGACGAGCAGTTCAAATTATTGTTAATGCAGATCGAACCAAAAAAACAGGAGTTCAATATAAAACGAAGATAAAATGGCACGATACAAACATCCAAGCAGGAAGAAAAGACTTAGCAAGCTTAATTCACAGACCAGATGGGCTCCATTCTGGACCGTGTTCAAGAAATATGGAAAGGGCAGGAGAGTTCATCCTGGAAGGCATACTACTGTTAAGAGAAGCTGGAGAAGGACAAAGTCCCACGCATAAAGATGGCTGAAAAGAAAGAAAAGGAAGAGAGAAAGATTGTTCTTGAAAGAACCTATATAGTCCCCCTTAGAAGGGAATGGCTTAAGGTTCCTAAATACAAGAGAGCAAAGAAGGCAGCCACTGCGCTAAGACAATTTGCCGCAAAGCACATGAAGGCTGAGATAGTCAAGATTGGAAAATATATCAACTTAGAGCTGTGGAAACACGGAATAAAGAATCCTCCTCATAAAGTAAAAGTTATATGCACTAAAGACGACAAAGGTATTGTATTTGTTGAAATGGTTGGTGCTCCTGCTGAGAAGGCTAAGGTAGAGAAGAAAGCAAAGGTCGCTAAGAAACCGGTTGAGGCAAAGGTTGTAGAGGAAGCATCTGAGCCAAGTGAAGAACCGAAGAAAGAAGAGTCTAAGAAGGAAGCTCCTAAGGCAGACAAGCCAAAGGCTGCAAAGCCAGCTGTAAAGAAAGCAGCACCTAAGGCTGAAGAGTAAAAACAGTAACCTTTTTCTACTAGTTACCTATTCTATCAGTTATGAATCAATTACCATTTGAAAAAATTAAGCACGATGTTTTTGTAAAGAAAGAATCCACTACAGATATTTCTATGGGATGCGCGCCTGACAAGAGGCCTGTTCCTGAACTGATTGATTATGGAATTGTGAATATTGACAAGCCAGAAGGCCCAACAAGCCATGAAGTTAGCGCTTATATACAGGGCATTCTTGGGGTAAATAAGTCTGGCCATTCTGGAACTCTTGATCCAAATGTCACAGGCGTTCTTCCGGTTGCTCTTGGAAGCGCAACAAGAATAGTGCAGACTCTTCTTAAGGCAGGAAAAGAGTATATCTGCATAATGCATGTTCACGATGAAGTAAAAGAAGAAAAGCTAAGGAAAGTGATTAAGGGGTTTATTGGGAAGATAAGGCAGATTCCTCCTATAAAGTCTGCAGTAAAGCGCGTTGAAAGGACAAGGGAGATATACTACCTAGATATTATGGAAATTGAAGACAGGGACGTTCTTTTCAAGGTTGGCTGCGAGGCAGGCACTTACATAAGAAAGCTTTGCGATGATATTGGGAAAAAACTAGGCTGCGGAGCTCATATGGCCTCACTAAGAAGGACCAGGGCAGGACCATTTGATGAGGGTACTATAGTTACCCTGCATGATTTAAAGGATGCTTACTGGTACTGGAAAAACGAAAAAGACGAATCGCGCATAAGAAAGTGCATCCAGCCTGTTGAAAATGCAGTTGCACACTTCCCTAAAGCATGGGTGCTTGACAATGCAGTCGACAGCTTATGCCATGGCTCTGACCTTAAGGTGCCCGGTATAAGCAAGCTTGAAAATTTTGAGAAAGACCAGTCAGTTGCAGTTCTTACTCTCAAAGGGGAGCTTATTGCAATAGGCAGGGCTCAGATGGTATACAACAAAATCATGAAAGAAGAAAAGGGAGTTGCAGTAAGAATCGATAAAGTCTTTATGAAACCTGGAACATATAAGAAAGTGCAGGAAAAATCTGATTAATTTTACTTCTTCCCTTCTATTATCTCAGCCTGGATTCTCTTGGCTTCATTAAACAGACTTAAGAATACTTCTTCAACAAAGCTTTCATCAAGGCCATGCTCAGCTGCCACTTTTTTGAGCTTGTTCATTATTGCTATCTCTCTTTCTTCGTCAGTAATAGGGACATTATTTTTCTTCTTGTATTCGGCTACCTCAGGCATCAAGGACATTCTCTCTGCCAGAGCATTGATTATTACATTATCTATCCTGTCAATATGTTTTCTTATCTCATCTATATTTTTGCTCATTTTTACCTAGCCGTATAGAAAAAATATTAGTATTTAAAGGTTATGTTAATATTTTATATATCTACTAGAAGGTAGAACAGCCAGAGGCTGAATTATTTCTCTAAAAATTCAGCCATCTTGTCTTCTGTGCTTTCAAGCACGCAAAATTCGTTTTCTGTCATTTCTTTCACCTCGAAATCTCTTCGTTGTCGTCTTAGTCGACTGTAAACAACTTATTATCATGAACATCGAATATTCCAATTCTTGCTCCGGCATCGAGCCAGCCATGCGCATAATTTAGCGCTGCAAAAGCGTTAACAAAGTCCTTCTTTTGATAGAAGTGCCTTGCGTCAGAAACATACCGGTTAATCATATCAAGAAAATCCTTTCTTTCTTCGCTTAACTGCGTCCTGTTGCTGCTTTCTTCGGCTTTCTTCAATGCCTCTTCTGTCACGCTGAAATACTTTTTCAGCTTCTCTTCACTTATTTTATCTGTATTGACCATATTATAAATTTAAACAAAAAATTAAGCCTCATGAGGTAGAGGCCTTTTAACTGTGATTGGCACCAAGCCTTCTGCATATTCCAGCTTAGCTATCTCAATCGGGTTATATCCTATTTCCTCAAGCTTCTTGTCGTCAAGCTTTACAAGGAAAGGAGCTCCCATCGAAATCTGAAGAGCCCTGCTGCCTATGATACGGGACTTCTCATATTTTGTGTGAACTTCTTTGTTCTCGCTCATTGGAAAGCACCTCGCAGTTCTTTTGCCTTTTCAACGGCAATCTCTACCATCTGGTTTATCTCATCTATTGTCAATGGAGCTTCGCCGCCCTTCTGCATTGCGCAAAGAGTGCCTGTTTCAGTAGAAGCTACAGTAAGCCTCGCATCAATTACCTTTTCCTCTTCAGTAACTGGGTCTACTATAAACTTGTTCCCTATCTTGCATACAGTTACAGGCAATGGTTCCCTTGTAAGAGGGAGCTTCTTGTCTGTTTTTTCTGTATAGTCAATCTTTTCTTCTTCGTATTTAGGGAATCTTGCATCTTTTAGTGCAGCTAAAGTTGCTATGGCAGATGCATCAAGGAGGTTTCCCTCATCGTTCATTGAGCAGATGTCTACTACTACTGCCCATGCCTTTGCGCCTTCTTCAATGCACAATGCCTTGAAGTCTAGGGCTTTACTTTCTCTTATTCCCCTGTCAACAACTCTTGCAAGCTCAACAGCCTGTATGCCTGGAGGTCCTGGCTCAAACTCTGGGTTTGATAAAGGCAAAAGCTCCGCTCCTACCATGATTGTTCCCTTATCCGGGTCATCAGGGTAAGGAGTTATTATCTCAAGCTTAACTCCTGCAATAACTTCGGTTCCTCCAATCCTAACTCTGGCTGAACCTTCTGCTGTCTTTGAGATTCCATACTCAACGGTAATTGGCTGCCTGAAATCAAGAGGCTTCCTGCCGTCAAGTCTTGTATCTGCATTTAGCAGCTTTACAACGTGTTCTTTAAGATCTTTATACATTTTCTTCCACCTGATACTTGTCTTTTAGTGCTTTTGTCTGAATTGCGTTTATCTTCAGTATCGCTTCCTTTGCTTTTCCAAGCGCCTCGGCAAGGTCTTCCTTTGTCAATTCTCCATCCATCTGAAGCAAAGTTACATTGCCTGAGTGAGGCATCATTGCTACAGGGATATCGACAGAGCCGTCTTCATATGCTTCTTCATCGCCGTCAAGGTCTACAACAACTTTATCTCCAACCTTTCCAACTGAAACAGCGCCTACCAAGTCTTTCATATCAAGGCCTGCATCTGCAAGAGCCATCGATGCTGCACAGATCCCTGCGCATCTTGAG